>CAYTBD010000107.1:0-7203 GCA_964435755.1 uncultured Rhodobacterales bacterium | reverse complement strand
ATCCTTGTCGTCGACGACAACGGGATGAGCCGGCGCAAGTTGCGGATGTCGGTGGAGAATCTCGGTCATGTCGCGGAAATGGCGGCCGACGGGCACGAGGCGCTCGACGCGCTGCGGGACAGCAGTTTCGATGCGGTGTTGCTCGACATCCTGATGCCCGGTCTCGACGGCTTCGGCGTACTCGCGGAAATGAAGGCGGATGACGCCCTGCGCGACGTGCCGGTGATCGTCATCTCCGCGCTGGATGAGGAGACCGAAAGCGTCGTCAAGGCCATCGAACTCGGCGCGGAGGACTTTCTGCCCAAAAACTTCGACCCGGTTCTGCTCAAGGCGCGCTTGGGCGCGTCGCTCAGCAAGAAGCGCTTCCGCGATCAGGAACGGGAATATTTCCGCCGCATCGAACGGCTGACGGAAGCCGCGGAAATCCTGGAGACCGGGCGCTTCGATCCCGAAAGCCTGCAACTCGAAGACGTGGCGTCCAAGCGCGACCCGATCGGACGGTTGGCGACCGTGTTCCGGGGCATGGCGGCCGAGATCTACGAGCGCGAACTGCGCATGACCCGCGCCATCATGACCCTGCAAGGCGCTTTTCTGGTCCTCGCTGTCGGTCTGGTCTGGGGGCTGACCCCGGCACTCTCGCGCATGGCCTCCGGGCTTGGATCCAATCCCCTTGGCCTTGCCATCTGGGTCAATGGCATCGCCGCTCTGTTCTGCCTGGGCATTGCCGCCTACCGCAGAAAGCTGCCATGGCTGACCTGGCCCGAAATCGCGTTCTTCTTCTACTGGGCGGTGATCGCGGGCATCTTGCAGCGCATGACCACCTTCGTGGCGACCGAACATGTCGAGGCCGCCATGCTGTCGCTGATCGTGACGCTTCAGGGCTTCATGGTCTTTGCCTTCGCCGCCCTGACGAAGATGGAACAAGCGACGCCGCGCCGGCTGCTCGGCCTGTTCGTGGGCTTGATCGGAGTCTCGCTGGTCCTGTTTACCCGTTTCGACGTGGCCGACCGCGCCCAGAATTTCTGGCTTCTGTTTGCCATGGCGTTGCCCTTTCTCTTTGCCGTCGAGGCGATCGTGCTGGCGGGCAAACGCCCGGAGCATCTGGATATTTTCGCATCGGTCGGATTGATGATGGGAATCTCGACGCTTCTGCTGATCCCGTGGGCCTACGCGACGGGGGATTTGATGCAGCTGCAATTCCGCGTCGGGCGGCTTGAGATACTCGTCGTCTTGATGGGCATCGTCGGTGCCGCATCCTTGCTCCTCGCTTTCCATCTGATCGCCACAGCCGGTGCGGTCTTCTACAGCCAGAGCGCCTATGCGATGACCATCGCGGGCGTGGTCTGGGGCATGTTGCTGCTGAACGAGGAACTCTCGATCCTTGCATGGGTGGCCTTCGCCATCGTGATCGTCGGGATGTACCTCGTGGAACCGAAGGCACGGGAGGACGAGTTGCTCATCCACAGGTCTTTCGACAAGTGAATGTATCCGGTGCCGAATTATGCGCCGCTCCCGCACCGGCGCCCCGGGCGCCTCCTGGGCTTCCAACAAGCCGTCTACGGTGTCTCAGCGAACCCTGGGGCGGGAGAGCGGTTCGTTGCCGTTCAAAGCGCGCCTTGCGCCGCCAGCGTCTTGATCCGGTCAGCGATGTGCACCGCCAAGGCCATGATCGTCATCGAGGGATTGACCCCGCCGCTGGTCGGAAAGAGCGAGCCGTCGCAGACCCATAGATTATCCACGTCCCAACTGCGTCCGTCGCCATCGACCACGCTGTCCTCGGGCGAGAACCCCATCCGGCAGCCGCCCATCAGATGCGCGGTACCCCCGGACTGGAACAGCTCCTGACCGCCGGCGGCGCGCAGGGCCTGCTGCATGAAGCCCAGCGAATGGTCCGCCAGGCGCCGATCGTTGTCGCAATGGGAATAGGTGACGCGCGCGAGCGGAACGCCGTAGCGATCGGTTTCATCGGCAAGCGCAACACGGTTGCGCTCCTGCGGCATCGTCTCGCCGACGATCTTCAGGCCGGCCATGTGGTTGTAGTCGGCCATCCTCCGGCGCAGGTCCATGCCGAAGATGCCCTCCGCCTCGGCCAGCGTTTTCGCGAAGTCTGCCGGAAGCGGCCCCTGGCTCATATACGCATAACCGCCGAAGAAATCCTTTTTGTCGTCAGCGTAGTTCCAGTGTTCGCAAACGGCGAGCGATGGCGGACCCTTGTACCAGCGGATCTCCTTCTCGAATCTTCCCCAGACGGCATGGTTGGTGTGGACCATGAGCGCGCGACCCACCAAGCCGGACGAGTTGGCCAGCCCGTCAGGGTGGAGTGGCGAAGCGGAATTCAGCAAGAGCCGCGGCGTTTCTATCGCGTATCCCGCCACGACCACATTCCGCGCCCGCTGGCGCCGGACCTGCCCGTCGCGGTGAAAGAGCACACCCGTCGCGCGGCCGTCGGGGCCGGTCTCCACGCGGGTGACCACCGAAAGATCGCGAATTTCCGCGCCCGCCGCGAGGGCGCGCGGGATGAAGGTGTTCAGTGTGCTCTGCTTGGCGTTGGTGGCGCAGCCGATCTTGCAGAAGCCCCGGTAGACGCAATGCGGTGACATTCCTCGGCGCGCCGAGACCGTCGCCGTCGGGCAGGCCGACCAGTCGATGCCCAGTGTCTCGCATCCCCGCGCCAGAACCTCCGCCGAGGCGTTGAGTTCGTGTTCGCGGTATGGATATCGGCCGCGCTTCGGTCCCCAAGGATAGGTAAGGGGACCGGAAATCTTCAGCGCGTTCTCGACTTCGGCGTAGCATTTCCACATCCGGCGCCAGTCCACGGGCCAGTCGTGGCCGTAGCCAAGCTTTGTCCGGGAACGGAACCACTCGGGTCGAAATCGCAACGCGACCATCTGGTAATGCACCGTGGAGCCGCCCACCGACCGGCCGGAATTGTTGCTGCCGAGCTCTATCGGATCATCGCCCTCCGAAATCCGCTCGTCGAGCCAGTAGAGCTTGTCCTGATGGCGCTCGTCCGAAGCGAAGTCCTCCAGCGGTCGCCAGAAAGGCCCCGCGTCGAGCGCTACCACCGAGAAACCGGCCTCGGCCAGTTTTGCCGCGAGTGTTCCGCCGCCGGCGCCCGTCCCGACGATCACGAAATCGACCTCCTCGTCGTCACCGTGTTCACGCATCGGCACCCAGCCGCCACGCCGAAAGACATCAGGCGCGCGACCGCCGCAGGCGCGCGGCGAGAGATGCTCCACAAGCGGCATCAGCGGGTCCTCCGGTCCGCCGGCGCTTCCCACGGATCCATCCGGTCCGCGGCGAGGCGAACGTATCCGCGCGGCGCGGCCGGGCCGCCGAACCCGATCTCGCTCTGCGCTGCGGGGTGGGCATAGTAGATCGCCAGAACTTCCTTCAGCAGGACGCTGCGGAAAAACCGCTGCGACGGCATGCCGTCCCAATGCGCGGGGTCTGCGTTGCCGTCGTTGATCCGGTGCAGGAGCGCATCCTGCAGGTGCGAGTCGAGGTCGCCAAAATCCGTCCCGTGCAGCGTCCTCGCGTCCGCTCGAATGGCTGCCAATCCTTTCCGCCACGCCTCCCTCATGGGAGGTATCCCGGCAAAGCGGGTGCCGGTGCTGCGGTTTTCGGCGAGGGCGGCATCGACGAACGGGGTGATCGGAACCGGATCGGTGCGGTCGGGCTGTGGCACCAGCCGCTCGCAGATCGCCTGCAACAGCCGCCATTCCTCCACATCGAGAAACTGCCGCTGCGGTACCGCGGCAAGCCTTTCGGCAAGCACCTCGCGGGTGATCTGGTTATAGGATGGCGTATCCCATTTCCTCAAGATGTCGTAATTGGGATAGGGAGGATCGAATTGCTCGGTCATGATTGACTCTCCGTCTCCAGCAGATCGAGCGCGCCGGTCCCGGCGAGGCCCAGCCCTGCAAAAGAGGGCGGGGCCGCGAGAGGTGGGCCGGCGATCAGGTTTTGCCTCCAGTTCCGCCAGCCGCCGTGCATGCGATGCACGCCCCAAGCGTGGAACGCGGTGCCCGCCGCTCCGGTCGCGATGGTTGTCCAGCAAAAGGCGCGGGCGATCCGGATCGTCGAACGGCGCGGATTGGCCACTGCCGCCGCCAGTGCCAGCGCTGTCGCTGGCGGCGCGGTGACCGGGGCGAACATGACCGGGTTCTGGAATGCGCTGCGAAAGTGAAGCAGTCCGGCTTCGGCACTCGTCGCCAGCAGGCTCAGTGAAGTGAGGGCGCCGGACAACCGGCCCTCCTGCGCGGGCGCGACACGTGGGGTGCGGCGCAGTTGCCGGGCGGCAAGCCCGTAGAGGCCCGAGACCACCAAAGCGCCCGGGGCGCCGACCGGGGCGGCATAGAACAGGTTGTTCATCCGGGTCACGCCGCCGGGCCTTTGCGAGATGTTCCAGAGGTGGAAGACCAGCCCCGCCGTGCCGGTCGCGATCGCTGCGAGATGGATAACGTCGCGCAGGCCCGGCTCTTCGTTCGAAGGCGAAGTGGGCGGAGAGGTCGAGGCGGCAAGGGCGGCCCCGGCCATGCTCGGCGCCGCATACATCGCGCGTCTGTGAAAGCCGCCGCGAAAGTGCTCCATCGCGCTGTCGGCCAGCACACTTCCGGCCATGATGGCCGACGCATGGCGGGTCCGCGCGGAAGATCCCGAACGCGGCGAAGGAGGCGGTTCCGGGACCTGTGCCCGGCGGCGTCGAACTGCGCGCAGGATGAAAATGCCGGTGGCGGCAAGCCCGACCGCGCCCAGTACGCCACCCGTTGCAAGTCCCGTCTCTGCGCCGCGATCACGAGGGGCCACCGGTCCGGACCGGTGCCGCGACGGGGCGGAATGGCCGCCTTGAAACTCATTCATCGCTCTGTCCTCCGGCGTCTGTCCGGCTTCGCGAGCGGGATTTCTGTGGTGTCGGCGAACCCGACCGCCCCGGCGAAACCGGAAACACCCTCTTCTTCAGCTCACAAGACCCGCCAGTCGGCGGCGTCCGATCGCTTGAACACCAGACCCAAGCCCGGGCGACCGTCTCCCGCCGGCATTGCCCCGCCTTCCGGCACCGGCGCGCCATCGAAAAGCATATTCTCGATCCGCGCATGATCGTGAAACCATTCGACATCCCGCAACGCGTGCAGACAGCGCGCGGCTTCGCGGTGCAGCGCCGGAGCCGTATGCAAGGAGAGCGGGACGTTGAATGACCACGCCAGGGCATCGGCTTGCAGCAGTCCCGTAATGCCGCAGCAGCGCGTGGCATCTGCCTGCAGAACGTCGACCGCACCCGCCTCCAACAGCTGGCGGAAGTGAAAGGCGTCGTAGCCGTATTCGCCGGCGGCGATCTCGATCCCCGCTGGTGCCCGGTCGCGGATCAACCTCAGCCCGGCCAGATCGTCGGACGAGACGGGTTCCTCGAACCATGTCACGCCGAAACCGGCGGCGATATCGGCTACCGCCAAAGCCTGTTTGCGGGTGCACGCGCCATTCGCGTCGATCATGAGCCTCGAGTCGTCGCCGACAGCCTCGCGCGCCACGCCGATCCGCCGCCGCGCAATCGCGGGATCGGCTCCGACCTTGATCTTGACGGCACCGAACCCGTCTTGCACCCAGCCGGAAATCTGGTCGCGCAACTGCGCGTCCGAATACGAGGTGAACCCGCCGCTGCCATAAACGGGAACAGTGTCCCGCACCGGGCCGAGGGCAGTCGAAAGCGGTACCCCCAGCACCTTGGCGCGAAGGTCGTGCAGCGCCGCGTCGCAAGCGGAAATTGCGGATGAGGCCAACCCCGCGCGCCCGATGTTGCGAACCGCATCGACCATATCGCGCCAGCGAGCGCCCGTTTCCAGCGCTGCGCAACCTTCCAGCACCGGCGCCAGCAAGGTGGCGATCAGGTGACCGGCGGCAGCATCGCCATAGCTGAAGCCGAACCCGGTCTCGCCCGCCGCCGTTATCTCGCAGATCACCATGGTCGTGGCGTCCCAGCACAGAGTGCCGTCGGCCTCGGCCGTGTCCGTGGGGATGCGGTAGGCTTGGGCCTCCACGCGAGACACGGTGGCTTCGCGGCGGCCCGTCACGTGACGTAGGTTTTCAGGGTGTTCTTGATGATGGAGGCTTCGTCCGGGTCGCCCTTCATCAACGTCTTGAAGTAACTGCGGCGTTGCGCCGAGGTGATATTGGGCGGGAATGTCGGCATCGTGGGATCGGTCAGGCAGTCGATCACGACCGGCCTGTCTGCGGAGAACGCCGCATCCCAAGCGTCGGCGATCTGGTCGGGCTTTTCGACACGGATCCCCTTCAGCCCGAGGGAAGATGCGTAGGCCGCATAGTCGAACGACGGCACGGATTGGGTCTCTTCGAGCTTCGGAGAGCCGGCCATGGCGCGCATCTCCCAGGTGACCTGGTTCAGGTCTTCGTTGTTCAGAACGGCGATGACGCAGCGTGGGTCGTCCCAGGTTCGCCAGTATTTCGCGATCGTGATCAGAGCCGAATTGCCGAGCATCTGCATCGCCCCGTCGCCGACGAAACCCACGGCCACCCGGTCAGGATGAGTGAACTTGGCGGCGGTGACATACGGCACACCGGGGCACATCGTGGCCAGCGTTCCCGAGAGCGAGCCCTTCATGCCCTCGCGAATGCGTATCGCGCGGGCGTACCAGTTCGCCGCCGTTCCACTGTCGGCCGCCAGGATCGCCCGGTCGGGCAGCCGCGAGGAGCATTCCCAGAACAGAAGCTGCGGATTGATCGGCTTCGCTGAAAGATGCGCCCGCTTCTCGACACCTTCCCACCAGTCGGCGACGTTCTTTTCGATCTTGTCGCGCCAGTCGCCGCGATCCTTCTCTTCCAGCATCGGTAGCAACTCGGACAGCGTGTTCCTCGCGTCCCCGACGAGGTTCACGTCCATCGGATAGCGGATCGACAGCATCCCCGGGTCGATGTCGATCTGCACGCCTCGGGCAGCGCCCTCCTCGGGCAGGAATTCAGAATAGGGAAAGCCCGACCCGACCATAAGGAACGCGTCGCACTCCATCATCAGATCGTAGGACGGGCTGGTTCCCAGCAGCCCCATCTGCCCGGTGACGTAGGGCAAGTCGTCGGGAAGCGCCGCCTTGCCGAGCAGTGCCTTGCAGACGCCTGCGGAAAGTCGTTCGGCCACCGCGCGCACCTCGTCGCCCGCTCCCAATGCGCCCGCGCCGATCACGATGGCGGGAC
>CAYTBD010000106.1:0-7230 GCA_964435755.1 uncultured Rhodobacterales bacterium | reverse complement strand
CGCATGGGGGTCAGCGCGGGGGGGAACGTCGGCGAGCGGCTGATGGCCGTGGGCGCGCGCCATTACGGCGATATCCGCGGGACGGCCACGGACTGGCTCGGCCGCGTCGAGATCGCGGCGGACCGGGTGGACGACAGACCGTCCGCGTTTTCGGGCGGAATGCAGCAGCGTCTGCAGATCGCGCGGAACCTCGTCACCGGTCCGCGTCTCGTGTTCATGGACGAACCGACCGGCGGGCTCGACGTCAGCGTACAGGCGCGCCTCCTCGACCTCCTGCGGGGCCTCGTGCGCGGCATGGGACTGTCGGCGATCGTTGTGACGCACGATCTCGCCGTCGTCCGCCTGCTCGCCCACCGGCTGATGGTGATGAAGGACGGGCGGGTGGTCGAGACCGGCCTCACGGATCAGGTGCTCGACGACCCGCAGCATGCCTATACCCAGCTTCTCGTGAGTTCGGTCCTGCACGTATGAGCGCCATGATAGACATAGCCCGCGTCTCGAAGAGCTTCACCCTGCACAATCAGGGCGCCACCGTGATCGAGGTGATGCGCGGGGCGACCCTGTCGGTCGCTCCCGGTGAATGCGTGGCTCTGACCGGAGCGTCGGGCGCGGGCAAGTCGACGCTGATGCGGATGATCTACGGCAACTATCTCGCCGCCGAGGGGTCGATCCGTGTTGGCGGGACCGACGTCGCGCGCGCCGAACCGCGCGAGATCCTCGAGCTTCGCCGCACCACCCTCGGCTACGTCAGCCAGTTCCTGCGTGTCGTTCCACGCGTCCCGACGCTGGAAGTCGTGGCCGAACCGCTCCTCGCCGTGGGCCTTCCCGATGCTGAGGCGCTGGCCAAGGCACGGACAATCCTCGGCCGCCTCCGGATATCCCCGACACTCTGGGATCTGAGCCCCACGACCTTCTCCGGCGGCGAACAGCAGCGGGTGAACATCGCCCGGGGCTTCGTGCATCCCTATCCCGCGCTTCTTCTCGACGAGCCGACCGCGAGCCTCGACGCGGCGAACCGCGAGACGGTGCTGACGCTGATCGAGGAGGCGAAGCGGCGCGGGGCGGCCATCATCGGCATCTTCCACGACGAGCGCGCCCGGTCCCGCGTCGCGGACCGCGAGATCGACGTCTGGCGCTTCGCGCCGGGGGCTGCATGACCGGGGGACGCCTGATCGCGGTGGTCGGTCCCTCGGGCGTCGGCAAGGACACGGTGATCGACGCGCTTTGCGCGGAGATCCCGGACCTGGTCCGCGCGCGTCGGACGATCACACGGCCCGGCGAGGCGGGAGGAGAAGACTTCGAAAGCGTCGATGCGGCGCGCTTTCTCGAGCGGAAGCGCGCGGGTGACTTCGTCTTGTCGTGGGAAGCGCACGGGCTTTGCTACGGCATTCCGGCCAGCATCCGCTCCGATCTCGAGGCGGGCCGCGACGTCATCGTGAACCTCTCGCGCCGGGTTCTGGACGACGCCCGACGGCTCTTCCCCCGGATGCGGGTCCTCTCGCTCACCGCGCGTCCCGAGGTTCTCGCGATGCGCCTGTCGGGCCGGGGGCGCGAAACCGCCGAAGACATCGCCGAACGTCTCGCGAGGGCGCAGGCGTTTGCCGTCTCGGGAGACGATGTCATCCGCGTGGACAACAGCGGATCCCTCGCCGAGAGCGTCGCCGCCGCCCGCGCCGCGCTCTACCCTGAAAGCGCATAGCGATGGATCTCGTGGAAGAACCCGTCCGCGTCCTCCCCGACGAGCGTCACGTCGGAGACGATGAACGGCCGCGGCAGGATGGGTGCGAGGACGGGCGCGAGGCGCGACTCCACGTCGGTCAGGGTCGACTCGTCGAGCGGCCCGGTCAGCGTCATGTGAAACCGGAACGCCTCCATCACGTACGGGTAGCCCCACCGGACGAGATTCGCCTCCTCGGCCGGCGAGAGGCCGGTCGCGCGCCTGCTGGACAGCTCCCGCGGGGAGGGCGCCGCCCGGAAGCCGTCGAGATCACGGACCAGCCGTGCCGCGAGATGCGAAAGCGCCGTGCCGCCGTCCGCGGGCACGCAGGCGAGAAAGCGTCCCAACCGCGAGAGCGTCAGCGCCTCCACCCGCGCCGTGGCGAGCCGACCCGTCACCCGCGCAATCTCGTCGCCGAGCGCGGCGAACGTCGCCCCCGGGGCAAGTCTGAACGGCGGCTTGAGCGTGGCGTGAAACCCGTAGCGGCGCGGCCGGGCCGTCACGGCGTCGGGCCGGTCGAAGGTCGGCACCCGCACGCCCTTGGCAATATCCCAACCGAGCCACGCCGCCCCGAAATCGGCGAAGGCGCCCGGCGGCGGAGTGTAGTAGATCGCGTATCGTCGGTATTCCGTCACGTCGGGGCCTCCCGTCTCCGGGCGGCGTCCCACCCGGAGGTAACAGCCTGATGACAGACGAACTTGTCCTTGCCAACGCGACGCTTGTCCTGCCGGACGAGGTGGTCACCGGCTCGGTCGTGGTGGCGGAGGGCCGGATCACGTCGATCGCGACGGGGTCGGGCGTTCCGGTCGGGGCGCTCGACCTCGATGGCGATTGCCTCGCGCCCGGCCTCGTCGAGCTCCATACCGATAACCTCGAGCGTCACATATCGCCGCGCCCGCAGGTCGACTGGCCGCATCACGCCGCGATCAGCGCCCATGACGCGGAACTCGCGAGCACGGGGATCACCACGGTGTTCGACGCGCTCCGCGTGGGCTCGATCACCTCCGGAGGCGCGATGCACTACAAGCGCTACGCGCGCAGCCTCGCCGACGAGATCCTGGCGATGCGCGCGGCCGGTACGCTCCGGATCAGCCACCACCTGCATCTCCGCGCAGAAATCTGTTCGGAGACGCTGCTCGACGAACTCGGGGAATTCGGGGCCGACGACCGCGTCGGCATCGTCTCGCTCATGGACCACACCCCGGGCCAGCGCCAGTTCGCGGATGTCGGGAAATTCGCGGACTACGTCATCGGCAAGCACGGCATGAGTCGGCAGGGCTTCGACGACTACGTCTCCTATCTGGAGGGCCTGCAATCGAGCGTCGGCGCGCGCCACGAGGCGGGGGCCGTCGAAGCCGCCCGGCATTACGGCGCCGTCCTCGCAAGCCACGACGACAGCACGGCCGGGCAGGTCGCCGTCTCCGCGCGCCACGGCGTCACGCTGGCCGAGTTCCCGACGACAGAGGAGGCGGCGGCGGCCTGCGAGGACGCCGGCATCGCCGTCATAATGGGCGCGCCGAACCTCGTTCGCGGCGGCTCCCATTCCGGAAATGTCGCAGCGCGCGCGCTGGCCGAGAACGACGCTCTGGATATCCTGTCGTCGGATTACGTCCCCTCCTCGCTCCTGCTCGCGGCGCTCCAGTTGGGCGATCTCTGGGGCGACCTGCCGCGCGGCATCAGGACGGTGACGAAGACCCCCGCCGAGAGCGTTCACCTGCACGACAGGGGCACGATCGAAATCGGCAAGCGCGCCGATCTGGTTAGGTTCCGACGGCTGCCTTCGGGCATCCCCATACCCGTCGCGACCTGGTCCCATGGAGACCGGGTGAGCTGACGGGCGCCGACCCGGCTTGTGCCCTGCGTCCGCTCGGCTATGCTCTCGGAATGCATACGAAAACGGATTTCCCCGAACGCGTCGTCAGGCAGGAGGACGTAGGCATCGTCCTCTCCGACGGCACCCGCCTTTCGGCGCGGATCTGGATGCCCGAGACGGCCGAAGCGAAGCCCGTCCCCGCGATCCTGGAGTTCCTGCCCTACCGCAAGCGCGACGGCACCATCGCGCGCGACTGCACCACCCATCCCTACTTCGCCGGCCACGGCTATGCCTGCCTGCGCGTCGACATGCGGGGCAACGGCGACAGCGACGGGCTGATGGAGGACGAATACACCCCGCAGGAGCTTTCCGATGCCTGCGAGATCATCGCCTGGGCGCGCGCGCAGCGATGGTGCTCGGGGACGGTCGGCATGATGGGGATTTCCTGGGGCGGCTTCAACGGCCTCCAGGTGGCGGCGCTCCGCCCCGAAGGCCTCGAGGCGATCATCACGATCTGCTCCAGCGTCGATCGCTATGCCGATGACATCCACTACAAGGGCGGCTGCCAGCTTGTCGAGAACCTCGGCTGGGCGGCCCAGATGCTCGCCTATTCCTCACGCCCGCCGGATCCCGCCATCGTCGGCGACCGCTGGCGCGGGATGTGGCTCCACCGCCTCGAGAACCAGCCCTTCCATCTGACCCGGTGGCTCGCTCACCAGCGCCGCGACGCCTACTGGAAGCACGGTTCGGTCTGCGAGGACTACGGCGCGATAGACGCGGCGGTCCTGTCGGTCGGCGGCTGGCATGACGGCTATCGGAACACGATCTCGCACCTCGTCACGAACCTCTCCGCCCCGGTCAAGGGACTCGTTGGGCCCTGGATCCACAAGTACCCGCATCTGGCCGCACCGGAACCCGCGATCGGCTTCCTGCAGGAGGCCCTGCGCTGGTGGGACCCTGGCTCAAGGGCGCGGACACCGGCGTAGAGGAGGATCCGGCGATGCGGCTCTGGCTCATGGACAGCGTCCGGCCCGCCGCCTGGCTCCCGGAACGTCCGGGCCGCTGGATCGCCGAGGCGGACTGGCCATCGCCGGGGATCGGGACGCTTGCGCTGCACCTCACCGACGACGGCCTGTCCCCCGGCGCAGGGCCGCTTTCCGCAGAGATCTCGTCTCCGGCGGACTGTGGCGGCTGCTGCGGAGAGTACTTCCCCTTCGCCTACGGGCCGGAGTTTCCCGTCGACCAGCGCGAGGACGACGCGCGCTCCGTCGTCTTCGACGGGGCTCCGCTTGCGGAGGATCTCGACATCGTGGGCGGTGCGCGCATCGCGCTCACCCTCGCATCCGACACGCCGCAGGCGCAGATCGCCGTCCGCCTCTGCGACCTCTTCCCGGACGGCACTTCCGCGCTCATCACCATGGGCGTTCTGAACCTGACACACCACCGATCGCACGAAGCGCCCGAGGCGCTGACGCCGGGTGCGCCGATCGAGGTCGCGTTCGACCTCGACCAGATCGCGTATCGGATACCCGCCGGTCATCGGCTCCGCGTCGCGGTCTCGACGGCTTACTGGCCCTTCATCTGGCCGGGGCCGGAGGCGGCGACGCTGACGCTCCGGTCCGGAACCGTCACGGTCCCGGTGCGGCCGCTCGCCACGGGCGACGAATGGCGGTTCGATCCGCCGGAGGGCGCCGCACCCTGGGACGCGGAGGAACTGCGGGCACCGGCCTACGCGAAGGACCGCACGACGGACCCCGAAACGGGCCGCTCCATCACCGACATCCGCATCGATGCGGGCGCCTACCGCGATCGCGAACACGGGCTCGAGACATCATCGCTGACCGAGGAACGGTGGAGCATTCACCCCGGCGACCCGCTGTCGGCCATGGGCGAGATCACGTGGACGAAGACGATGGCGCGAGGCGACTGGTCGGTCCGCACGATCTCCGACGCACGGATGACGGCGGACAGCGTCAGCTTCCATGTCTTCGGACGAATACGCGCGTGGGAAGGCGCGGACCTCGTCTTCGAAAAGGCGATCGAAGAGACGATCCCGCGAGACTTGATGTGAGCCGCGTGCGTTCGTGCGGCCGGTCTGGCCCCTGCGGAATGCGTCTGGCGCGCATGCGGATTTCATGATCGGGATCCCCACATGACCGCCGGCGACAAGGCCTTCCTGATCCGTCTCTTCGACGCCGCGGTGCGGGCCGCCGATCCGATGGCGGCGCTGGCCGCTCACCTTCCCGACCGGCCGCAGGGACGGACGGTCGTCGTCGGTGCGGGCAAGGGCGCGGCGCAGATGGCCGCCGCCTTCGAGGAGCTCTGGGATGGCCCCGTCGAGGGCGTCGTCGTCACCCGCTACGGATATGCCACGCCCTGCCGGCGGATCCGCGTCATGGAGGCCGCGCATCCGGTTCCCGACGAGGCGGGCCTCGCCGCGACCGAAGCGCTGTTCGAGACGGTGGAAGGCCTCGGGCCCGACGACCTCGTCGTCGCGCTGATCTGCGGCGGCGGCTCGGCGCTCCTGCCCGCTCCGCCCGAGGGCCTGACGCTCGCCGACGAGGCGGCGCTCAACGCGGCCCTCCTCGCCTCGGGCGCGCCGATCTCGGCGATGAACGCGATCCGCAAGCAGGCGAGCCGGATCAAGGGCGGCCGTCTCGCCGCCGCGGCGCACCCGGCGCGGGTGGTCAGCCTCGTGGTCTCCGACGTGCCGGGCGACGACCCGTCGGAGGTCGCCTCCGGGCCCACCGTCCCCGACGGCCGCGACCGGGCCACGGCTCTCCGTCTGATCGAAAGCCACGGTATCTCCCTGCCCGACCGGATCATGGCGCATCTGAGGGAGGCCGCCGAAGACGCGCCCCGGCCCGACGACGCCGCATTCGCGCGCGACGAGGTGCGGGTGATCGCCTCCGCGTCCCTTTCGCTCGAAGCTGCCGCCCGCGCATCCGAGGCCGATGGCGTCCCGGCTGTCATCCTCTCCGACGCGATCGAGGGCGAGGCGCGCGAGGTCGGCAAGGTCCACGCCGCGCTCGCCCGCGAAGTGGCGCGGCGGAATCGCCCCTTCGCCAGACCGGTGGCGATCCTTTCGGGCGGAGAGACGACGGTGACGCTGAAACGGGACGGCGGCCGCGGCGGCCGCAACACCGAGTTCCTCCTGGCCCTCGCGCTGGCACTCGACGGAGAGACGGGGATCACCGCGCTCGCCGCCGATACCGACGGCATCGACGGCTCCGAGGACAACGCAGGCGCCTTCGCCGACGGCACGACGGCGGCGCGACTGCGCTCGGCAGGTCACGATCCGGCGGCGCTCCTGGCCCGGCACGACGCGTGGGGCGCCTTCGACGCCGTGGGCGATCTCTTCGTCCCCGGCCCCACCGGCACCAACGTCAACGACTTCCGGGCGATCCTGGTCCGCTGAGGCCGGCCCATGACGCCCGGCGGGCCGCGACCGAGCTTCTGTTGCTCTTCCGAAACGCGGCCGAGGTCGAGGCGGGGGCAGGTTACGTCGCGAAAGGCGGGCTTCGAGCGCGCCTTCGGCACGCGAGCCGTTCCCATCACCTGCGAAGAGAACCGGGTCCGCCGAGGACGCGGGATGCACGGACGCGGGATCGCCCCCGCGTCACGGTGCGCTTCGTCGGGGAAAGGCTCAGATCGACCTCGATCCCGTCATCGCGGGGTCACCCGTGGGGCGCGGCATGGA
>CAYTBD010000105.1:0-7239 GCA_964435755.1 uncultured Rhodobacterales bacterium | reverse complement strand
GGAAGACATGTCATTCAAGCTGCACTATTTTGCCGCCGCGGCGGCGGCGATGAGCCTTGCCGCCACGTCAGCGGCCGCTCTCACCGCTGCCGAGGTCTGGGCCGATTGGCAGGAGACCTCGGCTGACTTCGGACAGGCGATTTCGGTCGGGAGCGAAGAATCCTCCGGCGGTGTCCTGACGCTTCGTGATGTGACGATCACGATGGACACCCCCGAAGCCGGCCTGAACGGGACGATCGCAGAAATCGTGATGACGGAGCGGACGGACGGAAGCGTCGCGATCGAAATGTCGGAGGAGGTTCCGCTCGACGTGTCGATGACGCCGGCCGAGGGCGACAGCGGAACTTTCTCGATGGTCGTGAACCAGTCCGGGCTCGATCTCGTCGCGACGGGCGATCCGGACGCAATCTCCTACACCTACGCCGTCCCGACCGTCACCGCGACGATGTCCGATGTCGAAACGAACGGCGAACCGACCGACCTCGACCTCGTGATGAGCCTTGCCGGACTCGCCGGCGCCTACACGGTCTCCGGAGACGATCCGCAATCGGTGACGAGCAGTCTGGCCGCCGGATCGCTGAACATGACGATGTCGGGGACCGATCCCGAAGGAAGCGGCGACACATTCGACATCAGAATGAACGTCGCCGACATCGCCTCCGAGAGCGGCGGCACCATTACGCCGTTGGCCGGCATGACGGACATCAGCCAGATGATCGAGGCGGGCCTCGAGACGCAGGGCACCACGACCCACGGCCCGATGACCTACGACGTTTCGGGCACCAGCGAAGGCAGCGATTTCGCCATGTCGGGCAAGGCCGACAGGGGCAGCTACGACGTTGCCGTCGGGTCGGACGGGCTGACCTACGGCGGCGCGAGCGAAGGTGTTGCCTTGACCGTTTCCGGCTCGCAGATCCCGTTCCCCGAGGTCGAGTTCACGATCGCCGAAACCGGCGGCCGAATCCAGATGCCCATGACCGTGTCGGAGGAGCCGCAGGACATGGGCCTCAGCATCCGCCTTGTCGATCTGACGGTCAGCGAAGCGATCTGGTCGATGTTCGATCCGGCCGGCGCAATTCCCCGCGATCCGGCAACCCTGATCGTGGATCTGTCAGGTAAGGGCAGCTGGCTGGTGAATGTCTTCGATCCCGCGGTGGCGGAGCAGGGCATAGAGGAGGTTCCTGGTGAGGTCCAAGAGATCGACGTGAACGAGATCCTCCTTTCCGTGGCCGGCGCGGAACTCACCGGCTCGGGAGAGTTCGACATCAACAACCAAGGTCCCGCCCCCCAGCCCGTCGGTACGCTGAATCTCCAGCTTGTCGGTGCGAACGCGCTTATCGACAAGCTGGTGCAGATGGGTCTCGTGCCGGAAGATCAGGCGATGGGTGCGCGCATGATGCTCGGCCTCTTCGCCCGGCCCGGCACCGGAGAGGATACACTCGTCTCCGAAATCGAGATCCAGCCGGACGGCTCGATCCTGGCCAACGGACAACGCATCCGCTGACGACCTCCCGACTGCCCCGATCCCGCGTCGCCCGGCCTCGTGCCGGGCGATGTCGTTCTGGCACCGCCTTGCGCCCGATCGCCCGCCGGACTACGTGGCAGGCAGCGAAAGGATTTCCGCCCGATGGCCGCCGATCTCTCCAGCCTCACCCAACAGCTTCTCGACGCTGCACGCTCGGCAGGCGCCGACGCCGCAGATGCACTGGCGGTGGATGGCGCGTCCATCTCGATCGACGTTCTCAAGGGCCGACTTGAACAGGCCGAGCGTGCCGAGAGCATAGATCTTGGACTTCGTGTTCTGATCGGGCACCGCCAGTCCTGCGTGTCTGCCTCGGACACCAAGGCTGCAACGATCGCCGAGATGGCCGAACGCGCCGTGGCCATGGCCAGGGAAGCGCCCGAGGATCCGACGATCGGCCTCGCCGATCCATCCGAACTCGCCATAGACTGGAACGTCGCGTCTCTCGACCTCGCGGACCCCTCAGACGAACCGGCCCCAGCCGAGCTTCAGGATAACGCGGCCCGCGCCGAGGCCGCCGCGCTCGCCGTCGAGGGCATCTCCAAGATCGATTCCGCCTCGGCCGCCTACGGGCAGCGCCGCCTGCACCTTGCCGCAACGAATGGCTTCTCCGGCGGCTATGAGCGCACCGACCACGCCATCTCCTGCGTCGCCATCACAGGCAGCGGCACGAAGATGGAGAGGGACTATTTCGGGGAAACGCGCATCTACGGGACCGATCTTCCATCGCCCGAGGACGTCGGACGCATCGCAGGCGAACGCACCGCCGCCCGTGCCGGCGCCCGAAAGCCACCCACCGGCGCCTTTCCGGTCCTCTACGACGAACGCATCGCCTCGTCCCTCATGGGCCATCTTCTGCAAGCGGTGAACGGCGCCGCCATCGTCCGCGGTGCCTCCTGGCTCAGGGATGCGCTCGGCGAGCAGGTGCTCCCTGACGGGCTCTCCCTCACCGAGGATCCGCACCGGGCGCGCGTGGCGGGCTCACGTCCATTCGACGGGGAAGGGTTGCCGACGCGAAAGCGCCAGATCGTCGAAAAGGGCATGCTCACCGGGTGGACACTCGACCTCTCGACGGCCCGCAAGCTCGGCATGGAGAGCACCGGCAATGCCGTCCGCTCCACGTCGGCGCCGCCGCAACCGTCGAACACCAACGTTCTGCTGACGCAGGGCGACAGGAGCCGCGACGAGCTCCTGCGCGACATGGGGCGCGGACTTCTGGTCACCTCTCTCATCGGCTCCTCGATCAATCCGAACACGGGCGACTACTCACGCGGGGCTTCGGGCTTCTGGGTCGAGAACGGGGAGATCGCGTATCCCGTCAACGAGTGCACCATCGCGGGCAATCTCCGCGACATGCTCCGCACCATCGTACCCGCCAATGACGCCCGTAGCTGGATGTCGCGCGTCGTGCCCTCTCTCCTCGTCGAAGGGCTGACGCTTGCCGGAGAGTGATCTCGACCTCCTGCTCGCGGCGGCTCTCGAGGCCGGAAAGATCGCCTGCCGACACTGGCGCGAGGATCCGAAGGTCTGGGACAAGGGCGTCGACGGCCCCGTCTCCGAGGCCGACTACGAGGTCGACGCCTTCCTCAAGGACACACTCCGCGCTGCCCGTCCCGATTACGGCTGGTTGTCCGAGGAAACGCCGGACACGCCCGAGAACCGCGCGGGTCATCGGGTCTTCATCGTGGACCCGATCGACGGCACGCGCGCCTTCATAGAGGGCGAGCGGACATGGGCACACTCTGTCGCCGTCATCGAGAATGGCAGCCCGGTCGCGGGGGTCGTTCATCTTCCGGTGCATGAAAAGACCTATGCGGCGGCCGTGGGCAAGGGAGCGGCGCTGAACGGCGCTCCGGTCCGCGCCTCGGGCCGCCACGACATCACCGGGGCGACGTTTCTCGCCCCGCGGGTCTCCTTCGATCAGCAGCACTGGAAAGGCGAGGTTCCGCATGTCGAGCGGGCGTTCCGGCCGTCCCTCGCCTATCGGCTTTGCCTCGTGGCCGAGGGCCGCTACGACGGCATGATGACGCTTCGTCCGACGTGGGAATGGGATGTCGCGGCCGGAAGTCTCATCGCGACCGAAGCAGGGACAACCGTCACCGACCGGCGCGGCCGGCCGCTCGTCTTCAACAATCCCGACCCGCGCCTGGACGGCGTCATAGCGGCCGGCGCACCGCTTCACGCAGAAGTCGCGCGCCGGATGGCCTAGCCGGCCACGCGCCTGTTCCGCGTCGCGATCAGCTTGAGCCGCAGCGCGTTCAGTCGGATGAATCCTTCGGCGTCCTTCTGATCGTAGGCACCCGCATCCTCTTCGAAGGTCACGTGCGCTTCGGAATAGAGCGAATGCTCGGACCACCGCGCCACCGTCCGCGCCGATCCCTTGTAGAGCTTAACCCGCACCGTCCCCGACACATGCTCCTGGCTCTTGTCGATCAGCGCCTGCAGCATCTCGCGTTCGGGACTGAACCAGAACCCGTTGTAGATCAGTTCCGCATAGCGCGGCATGATCGAGTCCTTCAGGTGCCCCGCCCCGGAGTCGAGCGTGATCTGCTCGATTCCCCGGTGCGCTTCCAAGAGGATCGTTCCGCCGGGCGTCTCGTATATCCCGCGCGACTTCATCCCGACGAAGCGGTTCTCGACCAGGTCGAGCCGCCCCACCCCGTGCTTGCCGCCAAGCTCGTTCAGTCTCGTCAGGATCGCGGCCGCGCTCATCGTCTCGCCATTGATCGCGACGGCATCGCCCTTCTCGAAGGTGATCTCCACCATCTCGGGTGTGTCGGGCGCGTCCTCTGGATGCACCGTCCGCTGGTACACATAATCCGGCGCCTCCCGGCCCGGATCCTCCAGCACCTTGCCCTCGGAAGACGTGTGCAGAAGGTTCGCATCGACAGAAAACGGTGCCTCGCCGCGCTTGTCCTTCGCGATCGGGATCTGGTTCTGCTCGGCGAACTCAAGAAGCCGCGTCCGGCTCGTCAGGCTCCATTCCCGCCAGGGCGCGATCACCCTGATCTCGGGGTTGAGGGCGTAGGCGGAAAGCTCGAAACGCACCTGGTCATTGCCCTTTCCCGTCGCGCCATGTGCCACGGCGTCGGCGCCGGTCGCTGCGGCGATCTCCACCAGCCGCTTCGAGATCAGAGGCCGCGCGATGGACGTGCCGAGGAGATAAAGTCCCTCGTAGAGCGCGTTCGCCCGGAACATCGGGAAGACGAAGTCTCGCACGAACTCCTCGCGAAGATCCTCGATGTAGATGTCAACGGGCGCGATGCCGAGCATCTCGGCCTTCTTCCGCGCGGGTTCGAGTTCCTCACCCTGACCTAGATCGGCGGTAAAGGTAACGACTTCGGCACCATATTCCGTTTGAAGCCACTTCAGGATGATCGAGGTGTCGAGGCCGCCTGAATAGGCGAGCACGACTTTCTTCGGCGCGAACATGGACTCCCCCGGACTGTCAAGGTCTTCCGGGCGTGTAGTGTTTTTTCAGAAGGGGAACAAGGTGGTCACGGCACCCTTACCGGACAAGTGCCGGATACTTCTCCTGAAGCCGCCTCAGCATCTCGAAGCGTTCGGAGCTTTCCATGTAGACGGCCATGAACCTTTCCGACGGCGACATCGCGGCCCGCTCCGACATCGCCCGTGCACTCGCCAGCGAGTAGGTCGCGTCGCCGACGGCAGACGCTGAAACGGGAACAGCGATCACGCCCGCCAGAAGCAGTGTCACTGCGAACGACCTTGCGCGTCCAAGCATCGGAGTCTCCCTTCACCTTGGCCAGAGGGAACAGGACAAGTGAGGCGAGACTTTGGCGAAACGGGTTTAGGATTCTGACAATGCGCAAACGATCCCCCGGAGACGGCAGCCGGTTTGCATCAGTTACCAGATGCAAGATCCTCGTCCGGCTCGCGGTCCTCGGGCCCGCGACATCTGGCCGGATCATCTCACTCCTTTTCGCTGGCCGTTCCCACTGTACTGGTGCGCGGTCCAGAGCCTCCGTCTTGTCCGGGCGCAGTCTCTGAGCATTTTTGTGGCGGCAAGCGACTGTTCATCATGAAACAGTTCGTTTACGGCAAGTTACCTCCAGCGCCGAAGGAGTCTCCATGCAGGATTTCGCCGATGCCGCCCGAGCTGCGACAGCGCAGATGCGAACGCTCTTCGAGCCCACCCCGCTCCAGCGCAACGATTTCCTGTCCGACCGCTTTTCCGCCGACATCTGGCTCAAGCGGGAAGACCTGAGCCCGGTTCGCTCCTACAAGATCCGCGGCGCCTTCAATGCGATGCGCAAGGTGATCGGCGCGGGCGGCGGCGACAAGGGGTTCGTCTGCGCCAGCGCGGGAAACCACGCCCAGGGCGTCGCCTATGTCTGCCGCCATTTCGGAGTGAAGGGCGTCATCTTCATGCCGGTCACGACGCCGCAGCAGAAGATCGACAAGACCCGCGTCTTCGGCGGCACCAGTATCGAAATCCGTCTTACCGGCGACTACTTCGACGACACCCTCGCCTCCGCCCAGGCCTTCTGCCGGGAGAGCGGCGCACACTTCCTCTCGCCCTTCGACGACCCTGATGTGATCGAGGGCCAAGCCACCGTCGCCGTCGAAATCCTGGATTCCCTGACCGCAGCGCCCGATCTCGTCGTGCTGCCCGTCGGCGGCGGCGGCCTCTCTTCCGGCGTCACCGCCTATTTCCGAGAAACCGCGCCCGCGACACGCTTCGTCTATGTCGAACCCGCGGGCGGCGCGAGCCTCACCGCCGCCATCGCCGCGGGCGAGCCGGTTACGCTGGACCGCGTCGATACATTCGTCGATGGTGCCGCTGTGGCCCGGATCGGCTCCAACAGCTTCCGCCACCTCGCCGGCGTCGACCCCACGGACATCTTCCGCGCTCCAGAAGACCGGATCTGCACCACCATTCTCGAGATGCTGAACCACGAGGGAATCGTCCTCGAACCCGCCGGCGCGCTCTCCGTCGACATCCTCGCCTCGATCCGCGACCGCATCGCCAGCAAGAGCGTTGTGGCAGTAACCTCCGGCGGCAACTTCGACTTCGAACGGCTGCCGGAGGTAAAGGAGCGCGCCCAGCGCTATTCCGGCGTGAAGAAGTACTTCATCCTCCGCCTGCCCCAGCGTCCCGGCGCGCTGCGCGACTTCCTCGAGATGCTCGGCCCCGACGACGATATCGCACGCTTCGAATACCTGAAGAAATCCGCCCGCAACTTCGGCTCGGTCCTGATCGGCATCGAGACCAAGCGGCCGGAGAATTTCACTGAACTCTTCGCGCGCCTCGACGCGCATGGCTTCGTCTATCGCGACATCACGACGGACGAAACCGTGGCGCAATTCATCCTGTGACGAACTCGTCCTTCGAATAGCCCTGGATGTAGAGAAGCGCCGTCAGGTCTCCGTGGTTGACGCGGATGTCGACCTCCGCCGCAACGACCGGCTTGGCGTGCAGCGCCACGCCTGCGCCGGCGCGCTTCAGCATCCCGAGGTCGTTCGCGCCGTCGCCCACCGCCATCACGTCCGCTTCGGATATCTCCAGCTGCGCCGTGATTTCCTCAAGCGCCCGCACCTTGGCCTCGCGACCGAGGATCGGCTCGGCGGCATGTCCGGTCAGCCGTCCATCCTCGATCAGCAGGAGGTTCGCCCGGTGCTCGTCGAAGCCCAGCGCCAAAGCCACTTTCTCGGTGAAAGAACTGAAGCCGCCCGAAACCAGAGCGGTATATGCC
>CAYTBD010000104.1:0-7241 GCA_964435755.1 uncultured Rhodobacterales bacterium | reverse complement strand
CACCACCTCGCTGCCGCCGGGCATCGCGGCGGGCGCGGCGGCGTCGGTGCGGCATCTCAAGTCCGATCAGGCGCTCCGCGACCGGCACCAGACGCAGGCGAAGATCCTCAAGACGCGGCTGAAGGGCCTCGGGCTTCCCCTGATCGACCACGGCTCGCATATCGTGCCGGTCATCGTCGGCGACCCGGTCCACACCAAGCAGCTCTCGGACATGCTGCTGGAGGATTTTGGAATCTACGTCCAGCCGATCAACTTCCCCACGGTGCCGCGCGGCACCGAACGGCTGCGGTTCACGCCCTCCCCGGTCCACGGACCCGACGAGATCGACGCTCTCGTCCGTGCCATGGACAAACTTTGGGCGCATTGTGCGCTAAATCGCGCCGAGCTTTCCGCCTAGCCTTTCCTCGGGTGCACGGGCATTTGGCCTGTGTTAACGTCTGAGGTGCAGCTTACCCGGCGATTCTGAACGTCGGCGTCTTGGGGACAATGGCTTTGATGGGGCAGGGCAGATGACCAGGCGTCAGTCGGCGCCGCCCGACATCCAGACACCTGACCGGTCGAAGCCGAAGGGTTTCGACGATTTCGATCTGCGCCTCGGCGACGTGATGCGCGGCGAACGGGCGACGATGGGCAAGTCGCTGCTCGACGTCCAGCGCGAACTCAAGATCAAGGCGACCTATATCGCGGCGATCGAGAACGCCGACCCCTCCGCGTTCGAGACGCCCGGGTTCGTCGCGGGCTACGTGCGGTCCTATGCCCGCTATCTGAACCTCGACCCCGACTGGGCGTTCAAGACCTTCTGCGAGGAAGGCAGCTTCACGAATCCGACCGGGCTCGGCTCCGCGCCGAAGCCGCAGCCGAAGGCGCAGGAGGCGCGCGGCACCGGGTTGCGCGATCCCTTCGTGGAGCCCAGGGTGTCGTTCATCCCGAAGGGCGAGGCGGCGCTGTCGCGAATCGAACCGAGCGCGATCGGCTCGGTCGTCGTCCTCGTCGCGCTGATCGCGGCGATCGGCTACGGCGGCTGGTCGGTCCTGCAGGAAGTCCAGAAGGTGCGCTTCACACCCGTCGACCAGGTGCCCGGAGTGCTTGCCGAAATCGATCCGATGGCCGAAGTGCCGGAGCAGGTCGCGGGCCTTCCCGAGGGCGCGGAGATCACCGCCCCGGCGACGGAGGCCTTCGACAGGCTCTACCGCCCGCAGGCCCTCGACGTGCCGGTGCTCACCCCGCGCGACGGGCCGATCGCGGCGCTCGACCCCGCGACGGTCGGCGTGCTGATGCCCGAGCCGGAACCCGTCACGGAGACCGAAACCGCCGAGGCGCGCCCGGTCTTCGGGCCGGTCGCCCCGGGGGCGGCCGACCCCGTTGCGGAGCAGACGGTCCAGGTCACCGAGGACGTTCCCGAGGTGGCCCTGCTGGCCGTGCGGCCGTCCTGGGTCCGGGTGCAGAGCGCCGATGGAACGGTGATCTTCGAAAAGATCCTCGACGCCGGCGAGCGGTTCGAGCTGCCGCCGTCCGAGGAACCGCACAGGCTCCGCGCGGGGAATGCGGGATCGCTCTACTTCACGGTCAACGGGGAGTCCTACGGTCCGGCCGGAACCGGGCCGAGCGTCGTGCGCGACGTGGCGCTTTCCGTCGATGCGCTCAAGGAGAGCTACAGCGTCGCCGACCTCTCGCAGGATGCCGATCTGGCGCGGTTCACCGCCGTCGCCGAGGTGCAGACCGACGCGGCGACCGACTGACGCGCCCGCGTTGTCGCGGGCGCCGCGTTCCTGTATCCTGCCGTCAACGCTACTTCCGGCAGAAGGCCAACGGCATGTCGCTCAACCACGTCCGTCCCTGGCGCAATATCTACCGGCGGAAATCCCGCCAGATCATGGTCGGCAGCGTGCCGGTCGGCGGTGACGCTCCGATCACCGTCCAGACCATGACGAACACCGACACGACGGACGTCCGGGCCACGATCGACCAGGTGCAGCGCACGGCCGAGGCCGGGGCCGATATCGTCCGGGTGTCGACGCCGGATGCCGACTCGACCCGGGCGCTCCGCGAGATCGTCAGGGAAAGCCCGGTCCCCATCGTGGCCGACATCCATTTCCACTACAAACGCGCGATCGAGGCCGCCGAGGCTGGCGCGGCGTGCCTCCGGATCAACCCGGGCAACATCGGCGACGAGAAGCGGGTGCGCGAGGTCATCAAGGCCGCGAAAGACAACGGCTGTTCGATCCGGATCGGCGTCAACGCAGGGTCGCTCGAACGGGATCTTCTGGAGAAATACGGCGAGCCATGCCCCGAGGCGATGGTCGAAAGCGGGCTCGTTCACATCAAGATCCTTCAGGACAACGACTTTCACGAGTTCAAGATCTCCTGCAAGGCATCGGACGTCTTCCTCGCCGCCGCCGCCTACCAGGCGCTGGCCGATGCGACCGACGCGCCGATCCACCTCGGCATCACCGAAGCGGGCGGGCTCGTGTCGGGCACGATCAAGTCCGCCATCGGGCTGGGCAACCTCCTCTGGATGGGGATCGGCGACACGATCCGCGTGTCGCTCTCGGCCGACCCGGTCGAGGAGGTGAAGGTCGGCTACGAGATCCTGAAATCGCTGGGCCTGCGCCACCGGGGCGTCAACATCATTTCCTGCCCGTCCTGCGCGCGGCAGGGGTTCGACGTCATCAAGACGGTCGAGGCGCTGGAGCGGCGGCTGGAGCACATCAAGACGCCGATGAGCCTGTCGGTCATCGGGTGCGTGGTGAACGGGCCGGGCGAGGCGTTGATGACGGATGTGGGCTTCACCGGCGGCGGCGCCGGATCGGGCATGGTCTATCTGGCCGGAAAGCAGAGCCACAAGCTCTCGAACGACGAGATGATCGACCACATCGTCGAACAGGTGGAGCGCAAGGCGGCGGAGATAGAGGCCGAACAGGCCGCCGCCGAACAGGCGGCGGAGTAGCTCTCAGGATCCTTCGCGGATCGCCTCCACGATGTCCTGCATCGAGGCGAGCGGCACGTAGCCCCGGACCATCTCGGTGTCGAAGACGAAGGACGGCGTGCCCGAGATCTCCAGCCGCTGCGCCAGACGGTAGTTGTTCTGGATCGCCTGATCGATCGCCGGGTTCTGCATCTCAACGAGGATCGCGTCGGTGTCGAGGCCGAGATCGTCGGAGATCCGCGTGAAGCTGTCCTCGTTCATCGTGCCGCGCAGCGTGATGAGCCGGTCGTGGACGGTCTTGTAGGCCTCATCTCCCGCGACGTTCTTCACCGCCATCGCGAACCGCGAGGCCGCAACCGATTCGTCACCGAGGATCGGGTATTCCTTCACGATGTAGCGGATGTTGCCGTCGCCGTTCACGAGATCCTGCACCTCGGGATGCGCCCGGCGGCAGAAGCTGCAACGGTAGTCCATGAACTCCACGAGCGTCACGTCGCCGTCGGGATTGCCGCCGACCCAGGAATAGCCGTCGTTGTGGAGGTCGTCCGCGCTGGCCGCCACGCGGGCGCGGTCGGTCTCCACCTGTTCTTCCGCCTGGCGCTGCTCGAGGACGGCGATGGCCTCCATCAGGACCTCCGGGTTCTCGAGCAGGTAGTCGCGGATCTCGGCGCGGAACGCCTGCGTCTCGGCGTCGGTCATGGAAGTGACGTCGAAGGCCAGCGCCTCCGCGGCGAAGGCGAGCGCCGCGAGCGGGGCGAGAAGAAGCGGTCGGATCATCGCGGTGGTCCTCCTTGTGGCATCGGGCCGTTCCTCCGGCCATATCGTTTCCCGGCGGCCTTGCCTAGTCACAGGCGTGACGGCGTGCATGCGGGCGGGCCATTGGCCACGGCCCCGGCCCATTGTTGCCCCGAGCCCGGGCGCATTGACTGTCGGCGACCCCCGTGCCACCCGAAGCGCCGTGACCATAGGAGGCCGCGGATGGAAAGCTCAAGGCGCAGCAAGGTCGATCCCTTCATTGTGATGGACGTGATGGAGGCGGCCCGCGCGGCCGAAGCGCAGGGGCGCCACGTCATCCACATGGAGGTCGGCCAGCCCGGCACACCGGCGCCCGAAGGTGCGCTCGGGGCTCTGGCGGGCGCGATGCGCGAGGATGCGCTCGGCTACACGGTGGCGCTCGGTCTGCCGGCGCTCCGGTCCCGGATCGCGCGGCTCTACCGCGACTGGTACGGGGTGGATCTCGACCCCGCGCGGGTGATCGTCACCGCGGGGTCGTCGGGCGCGTTCCTGCTCGCCTTCACCGCGCTCTTCGACGCGGGCGACCGCGTGGGTCTCGGCGATCCGGGGTATCCGTCCTACCGGCAGATCCTGAAGGCCCTGAGCCTCGCGCCTGTCGGACTCCCGGCGCGGGCGGAGAACCGGCTGCAGCCGGTGCCGGCGGACCTGCCGGACGACCTGGATGGGCTCATCGTGGCCTCGCCCGCGAACCCGTCGGGCACGATGCTCGACAGGGCCGCGCTTGCGGCGCTGATCGCGGCTGCGCGGGCGCGCGGCGCGGCGTTCATTTCCGACGAGATCTACCACGGGATCGAATACGAGCGGAAAGCTGTGAGCGCGCTCGAGATTTCCGACGACGTCTATGTCATCAACTCGTTCTCCAAGTACTTCTCGATGACCGGCTGGCGCGTCGGCTGGATGGTGGTGCCCGAGGATCACGTGCGCACGGTGGAGCGGCTGGCGCAGAACATGTTCATCTGCCCGCCCCACGCGAGCCAGGTGGCCGCGCTCGCGGCGCTCGATTGCCCGGAGGAACTCGAGGCGAACCTTGCCGTCTACGCCGAGAACCGGCGCCTGATGATCGAGGGCCTGCCGCGGGCGGGCTTCGACCGGTTCGCGCCGCCGGATGGGGCGTTCTACGTCTACGCCGATGTCTCCCACCTCACCGACGACAGCCTCGCCTTCTCCAGGGAGATCCTCGAAAAGGCCGGGGTCGCGGTGACGCCGGGGCTCGACTTCGATCCGGTGCGCGGGACGCGGACGCTGCGGTTTTCCTACGCCCGGTCGACGGCCGACATCCGCGAGGGCCTCGCCCGTCTGCAACGGTTCATGGCGGAGCGCTGAGCGGCATTTCGCGGGGCGGGGAAACCCGCTATAGTCATCGAAAATCGGTGAGGCATGAGCAGTCTCCGCCTACTTGTGTTGATCGTCTCGGCCTGCGTGGCCGGGCTGGCGACCGGGGCCTTCGCCTCCGGCTACTCCGCGCTTGCCCGCATGGACGGGCCCGGCTCGCACGTGCGGGACACCGGCGGCCATGTCGAGATCGAACTGGCCCTTTCGCAGCCGGTGCCCTGGAGAGCCTACACGCTCGATGCGCCGCGCCGGCTCGTCCTCGACTTTTCCGAAGTGAGATGGGACGGCGCGGTGAGAGACGAGAGCGCGCGGGTCGACGCGATGAGGACCGGTCCGCTGCGGCCGGGCTGGTCGCGCATGGTGTTCGATCTCGCCGAACCGATGGCGATCCGCACCGCGGCGCTCGACACCGGCGCGGCCGACGGGCGCGCCCGGCTCCGCATCCGGCTCGAGCGGGTCGGCGCCGCGGCATTCGCCGCCGCGTCGGGCGTGCCTGAAGACGCCCGTTTCGCACCTCCCGAACCCGCTGTCCGGAGCCCTGTCCGGCAGGACGACGAGCTTGTCCGGGTCGTTCTCGATCCCGGTCATGGCGGCATCGATCCGGGTGCCGAATACGACGGGCTGAACGAGGCCGAACTGATGCTGACCTTCGCGCGCGAACTGCGCGAGGAGCTTCTGCGCGCGGGCGGATTCGAGGTGGTGATGACGCGGGATGCGGATATCTTCGTTCCGCTGGAGATGCGGATCAGCATCGCGCGTGCCGCGGAGGCGGACGTGTTCATCTCGCTGCATGCCGATTCGCTTCCCGAAGGCGCTGGCCGGGCGCATGGCGCGACGGTCTACACGCTGAGCGAGGAGGCCTCCGACGACGCCTCGCAGACGCTCGCCGAAAGGCACGATGGCGCGGACCTGATGGCGGGCGTCGATCTGTCGGGGCAGGGCGACGAGATCGCCCTCGTGCTGATGGAGATGGCGCGCATCGAGACGCAGCCGCGGGCGGACCGGCTCGCGGGGCACCTCGTCGACGGGATCACGGCGGCGACCGGGCGGATGAACAGCCGGCCGCTCCGCTCCGCCAATTTCTCGGTCCTCAAGTCGCCCTCCGTCCCCTCGCTCCTGATCGAGCTCGGGTTCCTGTCGAGCCGGCGGGACCGCGAGAAGATCGCCTCCCCGGACTGGCGGGCGAAGGCGGCGACGGGGATCCGCACGGCGCTGCAGGCCTGGGCCGTCGAGGACGCGGCGCGCGTGCGGCTTTTCAGGACGTCCCCGTGAACCGCGCGAGATAGACGGTGTGTCCGGCGCAGTCCGGGTCTTCGACGGCGACGTCGAGCAACTGGAAGCCCGCGGCCGCGAGTTCGTCGCGGTAGACCTCCGGCTCGAGGCTCGCATGGTAGATGCGGTGGCCCGCGACCTCTCCGACCGGTTCTCCCGCGGCCGGACCGGCGGTGAACATCAGGATCGCGCGGGGCGCGGCATGGGCCGCGAAGACGGGGAACATGGCGCGCTGGTCGTCGGGGGACAGATGGAAGAAGCTGTCCCAGGCGAGAATCGCATCGAAGGTGCGCGAGAGGTCGAGCGCCCGCATGTCCGCGACGACCGCTTCGGCGTCCGGCACGTGTCTCCGGAAGAGGTCGATCATGGCGGGCGCCCCGTCGACGCCCGTGACGCGGCAGCGGCGGTCGACGAGATACTGCGCGATGGGCCGTCCCGACCCGCAGCCGAGATCGAGGACGGCGCGGCCCGGCGCGAAGGACAGCATCCGGTCGAGGTGCCGCCGCTCGAAGAGCGAGCGGTCACGCGTCCGGTCCCAGTCGGAGGCGACGGCGTCGTAGGTGGAGAGAATCGCGTCGGGGGTCATGAGGCGTGTATCGGGCTCCCGGTCGTGCAGGCGCAAGCGCTCTCGCGGGTGTGACCGGATTCCCGCCGATGGAACCCCAAGGCGGGCCGGGTTCGTTTTGACCGTGTCGCCCGCCCTGCGTATAAGGGGGGCCTCTTTGGCGTGGGGGTAAGGCCTTTGTTGCGGTTCATCCTGTCCTTCTTCGGGGCGGTCTTCAGCTGGATCACCAACGGCGCGGTGATGGGCGTTCTCGTCGTGTCCGCCATCCTCTATGCCTACAGCCGCGACCTGCCGAACCACGAGCAGCTCGCCCAGTACACCCCGCCCACGATCAGCCGGATCTATTCCGTC
>CAYTBD010000103.1:0-7297 GCA_964435755.1 uncultured Rhodobacterales bacterium | reverse complement strand
CCTCCGGCATGACGGGGCAGACGGCCCCCTCGCCTTTTTTCGCGCATGCCTCCGGCATGACGGGGCAGACGGCCCCTTCGCCTTTTCCGCGCATGCCTCCGGCATGACGGGGCAGACAGCCCTATCGCCTTTTTCCGCGCATGCTTTCAGCATGACGGGGCAGACAGCCCTATCGCATCTACACGCGGTAGAGCGCGCCGAACTTCGCCTCGAGATACGCCAGGAGCGGTCCGACCGTCGGCTCGGCGCCCGTCGCGTGGGCGATCGTGTCCCGTGGCGTCCGAAGCGCCCCGAACCGCTGGACGGACTCGCGCAGCCAGTTCGCGGCCGCCGTGGTGTCGCCCTCCATGAGCTGCGCGTCGAGGTCCGGGATCGCGACGCGCATCGCCTCGTTCAGACAGCCCGCGTAGACATTGCCGAGCGTGTAGGTCGGGAAGTAGCCGAAGAGCCCCGCGGACCAGTGCACGTCCTGCAGGACGCCGTTCGACGGCTTGTCGACCGCGACGCCGAAATCCATCTCGAAGCGGGCGTCCCATGCCTCCGGCAGGTCGCCCACGTCCAGCAGCCCCTCGATCAGCCCCCGTTCGAGGTCGAAGCGCATCAGGATGTGGAGGTTGTAATGGACCTCGTCGGCCTCGGTCCTGATGTAGCCCGGCCGGACCCGGTTCACGATCCGGTAGAAGGTCTCGGCATCCGGCACGCCGAAGTCGTCGAAGGTGGCGAGCATCCGGTTGTAGAGAAAGCTCGTGAAGGCGCGCGAGCGGCCGAGCTGGTTCTCGTAGATCCGGCTCTGGCTTTCGTGGACGCCCATCGAGCACCCCCGCCCGATCGGTGTCAGCAGGTATGACCGGTCGACGCCCTGTTCATAGGCCGCGTGGCCGCATTCGTGGATCGTCGAGTAGAAGCAGTTGAACGGGTCGCGCGGGTTGGTGCGCGTGGTGATCCGCACGTCGAGCCCGCCGCCGGAACAGAACGGATGCACGGCCTTGTCGATCCGGCCGTGGACCATGTCGTAGCCGAAGGCGAGCGCCAGTTCGCGGGAGAGGGCGAGCTGGCCGTCTTCGGCGAAGGCATGGTCGATCCCGGGCTCGCCGTCGCCCTGGTCGAGGATCCGCTCGCGCAGGCTCACGAGGCCGGGGCGCAGATCGGAGAACATCCTCTCGACCTCCGCTCCGGTCATCCCCGGCTCGTAGTCATCAAGCAGCGCGTCGTAGAGATCGCCGCCCGCGGCGAGCGCCGCCGCCTCCTCGCGCTTCAGCTTCACGATCTCCTTCAGCGTCGGCGCGAAGGCGGCGAAGTCCTCGGTCATCTTCGCGTCGGCCCAGACGCCGTGGCCGATGGAGGTGACCCGCGCGATCTCCGCGGCGAGCGTCGCGGGAACCTTCACGGCCCGGTCGTGGTCGCGGCGGATCTCGCGGAGCTGGGCCTGACCGGCCTCGTCCGGCGCGATCGCGGTGTCGAGCCACGCGCCCACGCGCGGGTCGGTCCGGCGCGCGTGCAGCACGCTCTCCATCGCGCCCACCTCCTCGCCGCGCTGAAGGGCGGCGCCGCGGGGCATCATCGTCTCCTGGTCCCAGTGGAGACGGCCGGCGACCTGCGACAGGGCCTCCGTCTCGCGCTGGAAGGCCATCAGATCTTCGTAGGCGGACATGTCAGCCCCTCACGGATTGGGTTTGCGGATACTGGGCGAGGAAGCGGCCCCGCAGGATGAGCACCCAGAGCAGGACCGCGCCCGCCTGGTGGACGATCGCGATGTGGACCGGCGCCATGTAGATCACGGCCGCGATGCCGAGGACGACCTGCAGCGCCATCGCCGCGATCATCGCGTTGAAGGCGAAGCGGGTCGCGCCGTTGGGCGAGCGCCGCGCGCGCAGCCAGACGACGACGCCGAAGATCGCCAGCAGATAGCCCGCTGTCCGGTGCATGAACTGCACCAGCCCGTCGTCCTCGAAGAAGTTGCGCCAGACGGGCTCGAGTTCGAAGGGGTTGGGGGGGAAGACGCCGCCCGCCATCAGGGGCCAGTCGGGGAAGCTGCGGCCCGCGTCGATCCCGGCCACGAGCGCGCCGAGCAGGATCTGGAGCATCGCGAAATGCATCAGCCCCGTCGACATCGAGAACAGTTTCGGCTCCCGGCTCCGGCGGGCCTGCAGGAGCGCGGCCTCGGTCCGGCCGAGCCGGAAGACGTACCAGGCGATGAGGCCCAGAATCACGAAGGCGAGGCCGAGGTGCACGGCGAGGCGATAGGAGGCCACGTCGAGCATCGTGCCGGTCAGCCCCGAGGACACCATCCACCAGCCGATCGCGCCCTGAAGGCCGCCGAGCGCGCCGAGGCCCAGAAGGCGCGGCGTCCAGCCCGCGGGGATCTGGCGGCGGAAGAGGAACCACAGGAACCCCACGGCCCAGACGAGGCCGATGACGCGGCCAAGCTGCCGGTGACCCCATTCCCACCAGTAGATCACCTTGAACTCGGACAGGCTCATCCCGCGGTTCTGGAGCTGGTATTCCGGGATCTCGCGGTAGAGGTCGAACTCGCGCTGCCAGTCCTCGGCCGACAGGGGCGGGATCGCGCCTGCGATCGGCCGCCATTCGGTGATCGAGAGACCGCTGTCGGTGAGCCGGGTGAGACCGCCCACGGCGATCATCACCGTGACGAGGGCGAAAAGCACCATCAGCCAGGTGCGGATCGCCCGGCGCGCGCCGCCGGTGCCCCGATCTATCAGGCCGCCCTGCGGTTTCGGAGCCTCGGTCTTCGTGGTGCCGACGTCCTCGAAGATGGAGCGTTGCTTGGCCATGCGGTCGTCCTTCCGTTCGCCGGGAACCTATGCCCCGGAGCCGGGGTCGTCCAGATGCCCGCGCTCCTTCCAGCGGACCATCTGCCGCATGATCCCGTGCAGCACCTGCACGTCGGCGCGGGTGAGCGGCATCCGGCTCCAGAGGTTGCGCAGGGTGAGCTTCATCGCCTGCGCCTTGGTTTCTGGGAAGAAGAAGCCCGCCTCGCCCAGGCGGTCCTCGTAATGCCGGGCGAGGTGGTCGATCTCGACGGCGGTGGCGGGTTCGGTGCCGGCCCATGCCATCTGGCGCGGTTCGGCCGGTGCCGTGGCGCGGCGCCATTCGTAGGCGGTGAGCAGCACGCACTGCGCGAGGTTGAGCGAGGGGAAGACGGGGTTCACCGGGACCGAGACGATGGCGTTGGCGCGCGCGATGTCGTCGTTCTCGAGCCCCGCGCGTTCGGGGCCGAACAGGACGGCGACGCGGCCGCCCCGCGCGATCATCACCTTCGCCTCGCGCATGGCTTCCTCGGGGGTGACGACGGGTTTCGTCAGGTCGCGGTCGCGGGCCGTGGTGGCGTAGACGTAGGTGGCGTCGGCCACGGCCTCGGCCGTGGTGGGGAAGAGGCGGGCGTCGTCGAGGAGGCGGCCCGCGCCGGAGGCCATCGCGACGGCCTTCGGGTTCGGCCAGCCGTCGCGGGGGGCCACGACGCGCATCCGGTCGAGACCGAAGTTCCACATGCCCCGCGCCGAGGCGCCGATGTTCTCGCCCATCTGCGGGCGCACGAGGACGAAGGCGGGCTGGGACATGGGTTCCTCATCGCGGACTGGCGGGCGTGATACGGGGCCGGCGGCGGTGTGGCAAGGGAGGCAGGCGGATGCGCTGCGACGAGGGGATCGCGGTTGCCGGCGAAGCGAGAGGGGGCTCCGCCCCCGCCGCTTGCGCGGCTCCCCCGGAGTATTTCTCCCGAGATGAAGCGGATATGGCATTCGCGCGGGAGGGCCGCTATAGGGGCGCGGACGACCTCGAGGAGCCGCAGATGGCCGCAGACGAGCGCCCCCAGATCTACCTCATCACGCCGCCGGAGATCGACCTGTCGGGCTTTCCCGACCGGCTCGGCGCGGTGCTCGACGCCCATGCGGTCGCCTGCGTGCGGCTGGCGCTCGCCACGCGGGACGCAGACCGGCTCGGACGGGCGGCGGACGCCGTGCGGGAGGTATGCCATGCGCGCGACGTCGCCGTTGTGATCGAGGCGCATGTCCGGCTTGCCCGCCAGCACGGGCTCGACGGGGTGCATCTCACCGACGGCGCCCGGTCGGTCAGGACGGTGCGGACGGATCTCGGCGGCGACGCGATCGTGGGGGCCTTCTGCGGCACGTCCCGGCACGACGGGATGACGGCGGCGGAGATCGGGGCCGATTACGTCAGTTTCGGTCCCGTCGGCGCGACCGCGCTGGGCAGCGGCGAGGTGGTGCCGGTGGAGCTCTTCGAATGGTGGTCGGAAATGATCGAGGTGCCGGTCGTGGCGGAAGGAGCCTTGAGTGAAGATCTCGTCAGAACCCTTTCCCCCGTCACGGATTTCTTCGGCATCGGAGACGAGATCTGGCGCGCGTCCGATGCCGCGGCGGCGCTCGGCCGGCTGATCGGCGCGATGGGCTGATCAGGTGTCGGGCGGGACGAGCCCGAGGCCGCGCAGGTAGATCCCGATCCCGGTCTCCAGAAGGTCCTCCGGCGGAAACGGCGATTTCGTGCCGGGCGAGCCGCGCGCGAAGAGTTCCACGACGCCGTGGCTCATGGCCCAGATGTGGGCGGAGAACATCTGCGGCGGGGGACGCTTGTCGGGCGGTATATGCTCGGAGAGGTGGGCCGCGGCGCGTTCCAGAACGCCGGACGCGCGGCGGGCGACGGCGGCGAGTTCCGGGGTGCGGTTGACCGAGATGCCGCTTTCGAACATCGCAACGTAGTGCCCGGGATAGCGCCGGGCGAAGGCGAGGTAGGCCCGGCCCGTCGCCTCGAACGAGGCCAGCGCCGAGGGCTGCCCCGACTCGTAGGCGTAGTCCATCAGGTCGGCGAAGATCTCGTAGCCCTGCCGCGCGGCCTCGGCGATCAGGTCCTCGCGGCCTTCGAAGTGGCGGTAGACGGCGGCGGGGGTGACGCCGGCCTGCTTCGCGGCTTCCGACAGCGTGAAACCGGTCGGGCCCTTCGCCTCGATGAGCTCGAGCGCGGCGTCGACGAGCGCCTGTTTGAGGTTGCCGTGGTGGTAGCCGCGCTTAGGCATGCCAGATGTCGGGGCCGCCGCAGACCGCGGGATCGGGCGCGCGCGCGACCTGCTCGTCCTTGCCGGCATACTCGACACCGTGCAGCACCGCCCGGATCGCGGCGATCCGCGCGCGGCGCTTGTCGTCGGTCCGGATCACCGTCCAGGGCGCGCTGGGACTGTGCGAATGCTCGAAGGTCTCGCGGATCGCCTCGGAGTAGGCATCCCAGCGCCTCAGCCCCTCCACGTCGATCCACGAGAGCTTCCACTGCTTGAGCGGATCGCTCTCGCGCGCGAGGAATCGGCGGAGCTGTTCGGCGCGCCCGACGTTCAGCCAGAGCTTCACGAAATAGATGCCCTCGTCGATGACCAGCGTCTCGAAGCGCGGCAGCTGGCGGAAGAACACGGCGCGTTCGGCCGATGTGCAGAAGTCGAAGACGTGTTCGACGACGGCGCGGTTGTACCAGCTGCGGTCGAAGAAGATGATTTCCCCATGCGTCGGCAGATGGTCGACGTAGCGCTGAAAATACCATTGGCCCTGCTCGCGGTCCGACGGCTTCGACAGCGCCACCTGACGCGCGCCGCGCGGATTGAGATTCTCGCGGAACCTCTTGATCGTGCCGCCTTTTCCGGACGCGTCACGGCCCTCGAAGACGACGACGACGCGCTTGCCGGTGTCCTTCACGTCGCGCTGGAACTTCGCCAGTTCCAGCTGGAGCTTGTCCATTTCATCGGAATAGGCCGATTTCTTCATGACGTGGTCGTAGGGATAGGACGGATTGAGGATGTCCTTCTTGTGACCGTCGCGCACCGCCTCGCGGATCTCCTCGGGGGCTTCCTTCTCGTAGAACGCGCTGATCGCGCCGTCGAAAGGCAGGGACATGGGGCCTCCGGTGTTAAGCCCTTGAACATTAAGGGGAGAGGGGCGTCAGCGCAATCCGGCGCGGGCCGCGGCCCGGTCGATGGCGGCGACGACGGCCTCCGGGTCCGAATGGTGGGGCATGTGACCGATGCCCTCGAGCACGGTCAGGTTGGCGCCGTCGATCTGGCGGGCGAGGGGGCGGGAGTGGATGTCGAGGGGCACGATGGTGTCCGCATCGCCATGCACGATCTCGACCGGCACGTCGATCTCGCCATACCGGCGGGACATCTCCACGACGTAGGGCTTCAGACCGTTCACCTGACGGGCATTCACGCGCAGCGTGGCGGGCCTCAGGGTGAGGTCGACGCCGATGTAGTCGGCATAGCCTTCCGGGACGGGCTGCGGCGCGAAGATCGAACTCATGGCGCGTTCGGCCTGCCCGCGCGGGGCGATTGCGGAGACCAGAGGGACGATGGTCGCGCCGCCGATGCGGGACGACGCGATGGCGTACCAGGGGCCGAGGCCGCCCTCCCATTCGTTCGCCGCCCCCGCGAGCGACACCAGCGCCGCGACGCGGTCGGGCCGTTCAAGCGCCCAGGCGAGCGCGACGGCCGCGCCATAGGAGTGCCCGACGATCACGGCGCGGTCGACGCCGAGTCGCGCGGCGGCCTCGTCGAGGAGGCGCGCCTGTCCCTGCGGGCTCTCCCCGCCCGGCCGGAGCGGCTCGCTGTGGCCGAGACCGGGGCGGTCGAAGGCGATGACGCGGTAGCGGTCGGAGAGGCGCCCGGTCAGGTCGAAGGTGAAGTCGCGGGTGTTGCCGGAGGCGCCGTGGATCAGGATGACCGTCGGCCCGGACCCCTCGACATGCGCGTGGACGGTGGTGCCGCCGATATCGAGAAGCTGCCCGGTCGGCGGATATCGGCTCTCTGCCATGGTCGCGGGCTCTCCTGGTCCGTCCGTGCCCGCGCAGCCGAGCAGCACCGCCGCGGCGGCCGCGAGGCTAAGGCGTCTCGGTGCCGATCTGAGTGAGGTCATATGGCGTGGACTGGTAAATCTCGTTGATCCAGTTGCCATATAGAAGATGCGCGTGGCTTCGCCACCGGTTGAGCGGCGTTCTCGCCGGATCGTCATCGGGATAGTAGTTGCGGGGCACGGCGATCGCCGCGCCGTGGGCGGCGTCGCGGTCGTACTCTTCCTTCAGCGTCCCGCTGTCGTATTCGAAGTGGTTGAAGATGTAGAGCGCGCGGTGGGAGGGGTCCTCCACGAGGCAGGGGCCGACCTCGTCCGATCCCAGCAGCGTCCTGAGCCCCGGCGCCGCGTCGATCTCGTCCTGCCGCATCTCGGTCCAGCGCGACACCGGGATCACGAAGTCGTCCGAGAAGCCGCGCAGGTAGGGCGAGGCGGGGGCG
>CAYTBD010000102.1:0-7423 GCA_964435755.1 uncultured Rhodobacterales bacterium | reverse complement strand
GGCGGACATGAGGCTCCCGTTCTGAGCCCCGCATGAGCGAGGCCACCCGGGACATCGAGCGGCTCATCGAGATGATGGCGAAGCTGCCGGGGCTCGGGCCGCGTTCGGCCCGGCGCGCGGTGCTCCACCTCATCAAGAAGCGCGCGCTTCTGATGCAGCCGCTCGCCGAGCAGTTGGCGAAGGTGGCGGCGACGGCGCGGGAGTGTCTCAACTGCGGGAACATCGGCACGTCGGACATCTGCGACATCTGCGCGGACGAGGAGCGTGCCAGCGGCGAACTGTGCGTGGTCGAGGACGTGGCCGACCTTTGGGCGATGGAGCGGTCGGCGGTATTCAAGGGGCGCTATCACGTGCTGGGCGGCACGCTGTCAGCTCTCGATTCCGTCGGTCCGGAAGAATTGCGGATCCCGAAGCTTCTTGACCGGGTGGCGTCCGAGGAGGTCACCGAGGTCATCCTGGCGCTCAACGCGACGATCGACGGGCAGACCACGGCGCACTACATCGCCGATCAGCTCGGGCCCGATGTGGCTGTAACGTCGCTGGCGCAGGGCGTGCCGATCGGCGGGGAACTCGATTATCTCGACGACGGTACCATCACTGCCGCGCTGAGGGCGCGGAAGGCGTTCTAGAAGAGGCGGGACCGAACGCCCGGCCGCGAGGCGGGGCTCCCGGTTCTCAGCGATTGTCCTCTTCGTCGTCGTCGCTGTCGTTGTCCGGCAGGTTGAAGAACGTGTCCGCGTCGGGGACCGACTGGTCTTCCTTCTCATCGCTGCTGCTTTCGCTGAGCGTGAACGTCTCGAGACCGGAGATCGCGGTCGGAATCCGCGGTTCGGCCTCCATGCCGAGAGACTGCTCCGTCGAAACGAGCTTCCGGCGCTCGTCGTCCGACATGACCTCGCCCTCGACGGTCCGCTTCTTGGCGGCCTTCTGAACGGCCGCATCGAGCTCGGACTGCTTGCAGAGGCCAAGCGCCACGGGATCGATCGGCTGGATGTTCGAGATGTTCCAGTGCGTGCGCTCGCGGATCGACTGGATCGTGGGCTTGGTCGTCCCCACGAGCTTGGAGATCTGCGCGTCGGTCAGTTCGGGATGGAATTTGACCAGCCAGAGGATCGCCGCCGGGCGGTCCTGCCGCTTGGACAGCGGGGTGTAGCGCGGGCCGCGGCGCTTCTCCTCGCCGACGGCGGCCGGATTGAACTTCAGCTTCAGCGAATAGGTCGGGTCTTTCTCCGCCTTGTCGATTTCTTCCTGGTTCAGCTGGTTGTTCGCGACCGGGTCGAACCCCCGGACGCCGGCAGCGACGTCTCCGTCGGCGATGCCCTGCACCTCGAGTTCGTGCAGTCCGCAGAATTCCGCGATCTGACGGAACGTCAGCGTGGTGTTCTCCACCAACCAGACGGCGGTCGCTTTGGCCATGATCGGTTTGTTCATCGGGTGTCTCCTGACAAGTCTTTCCCGTGCCGGGAAATCGGCTGGTCCGGGTGGACCACATCCTCGATTTCGGGGAAGTTGACGTGTATATAGTCGTCCTTCCGTCCGGAGAAAAGACAAAATGCGCTTGCTTTTCGCGCTGGTGCTCGCAGCCGCGCCCGCGTTCGCCGAGGGCGAGCGAGCCGGAGACTTCGACTATTACGTCCTCTCGCTGTCATGGTCGCCCACATGGTGCGCGCTCGAGGGCGATGCACGCGGTTCCGACCAATGCGACGACCGGCACGCGCACGGCTGGATCCTCCACGGTCTCTGGCCGCAACACGATCGCGGCTGGCCGAGCTTCTGCCGGACGCCGGAGCGCGACCCGAGCCGGGCGGAGACGGCCGCCATGGCCGACATCATGGGAACAGCGGACCTGGCCTGGCATCAGTGGAAAAAGCACGGGCGCTGCGCTGCGCTGTCGCCCGAGGACTACTTCACACTGGCGCGACGGGCCTACGAGGATGTGAACCGTCCCGAGGTGCTGCGCCGGCTCGACCGGGCGGTGCGCCTGCCTGTCCCGGTCGTCGAGGAAGCGTTTCTGGAGGCGAACCCGGACTGGGCTCCCGACATGGTGACGGTCACCTGCAAGGCCGCGCGCATCCAGGAGGTGCGGATCTGTCTCACGAAGGATCTCGTGCCCCGGGACTGCGGACCGGATGTGGCGCGCGACTGCACGATGCGCGACGCGCTGCTCGATCCGATCCGCTGACGCCTGCCGTCAGGCCCCTTCGCCTTCGATGCGGGTCCCGTCGGGAGCGATGAGGTACCATTCGCCGCCGAAGCTCTCGATCTCCTGCCCGGTGGGCGGGTTTCCTTCGCTGTCACGCGCGAAGAAATAAAGCGGCCAGCCGTTGTAGGTGACCACGTTCCGGCCGTCGAACTCCACCGTTCCGATCAGGTCCGGCTCCGCGCCTTCTCCCGCCTCGGCGCCTTGACCGGCGGTCACGAGGGGCCAGGCGGCGCGGCATTCCTCGTTGCAGCTGATCGAGGCCTCGGTGCCGCCGCCGCCCTGTACGTCGGTCGTGAAGAGGTAGACCGGCTTGTCGTCGACGCTGAGATATTCTCCGTAGGTATCGGAGTCCGTGACGGTGACGGTCGCGCTCTCCTGCGCGGCGGCACCATGCGCCGCAAGAAGGGAGACGACCGGGACGATGACTGCGCGTTTCATTGTGGTCCTCCATGTCTGGTGAGGAGGTCGAACTGCTGGCAGATTTCGTTGTTCCCCGCTCCGGCTCGAACGGATGCGCCGCTCGGCGTCGCGGGAGCCCCGATCCCCGCACTTGCGGAGACCTGGCCGATCAGGCCTTCAGGACGATCTTGCCGATATGGTCTGTCTCCAGCCTTGCATGAGCGGCGCCGGCCTCCTCGAGGCTGAATTCGGAGTCCATGACCGGACCTATGGCTCCCTTGTCGAGCAGAGGCCAGACGTGGGCGCGCAGCTCCTCCGCGATCCGCGCCTTCGCGAGATCCGACTGCGGCCTCAAGGTCGACCCTGTGATCGTGAGCCGACGGACCATGACTTCCGCGAAGTTCAACTCCACCTTCGGTCCGGACAGAAACGCGATCTGGACGAGACGGCCGTCGTCCTTCAGCGACTTCACGTTGCGCGGGATGTAGGCGCCGCCGACCATGTCGAGGATCAGGTCCGCGCGGCCGGCGTCCTTCATGACGGCGACGAAATCCTCCTCGTGATAGTTGATCGCGCGGTCCGCCCCGAGGCGTTCGCAGACGGCGCACTTTTCGGCCGATCCAGCGGTCGTGAAGACGCGCGCGCCGAAGTGGCGGGCGAGTTGTATCGCTGTCGTGCCGATGCCGGACGAGCCGCCATGGACGAGAAAGACCTCCCCGGCCCGAAGCCCGCCGCGCATGAAGACGTTCGACCACACGGTAAAGAAGGTCTCGGGCAGGCACGCCGCTTCGCGAAGATCCATTCCCTGCGGGACGGGCATCGCATGCTCTGCGGGCGTGACGGCGTATTCGGCATAGCCCCCACCGGGCAGGAGCGCGCAGACCTCGTCGCCGACGTTCCACTCGGCCACGCCGGAGCCGACGGCGGCAACGGTGCCCGAGGCTTCGAGGCCGGGCAGGGGGCTCGCCGTGGGCGGCGGCGCATAGCTGCCCGCGCGCTGAAGCGCGTCGGGCCGGTTCACCCCGGCGTAGGCGACGCGGATCAGGATCTGGCCATGACCGGGATCCGGACGGTCGACGGTCTCCGGCCGGAGAACCTCCGGTCCGCCCGGCTCGGAGATCGCGACCGCGCGCATCGTGTCGGGCAGGGCGCGCATCATTCCTGCGGTCGCGTCCTGAAGCCGGGAAGGTCGCCGCGCGGCATCTTCGGCGGCGGTTTGATGTGCGACAGCGCCCATTCCGGTCCGGCCGCGAGTTTCGAAAGGACAGGGTTCTCGTTGACCTTCGCCTTCATCTTCTCGATCCGCATCACGTCCTCGATCCGGCGGTCCAGGAAGGCCCAGGTGTCGCGATGCTCGGGGCTCTGGTCGCCGAGCCAATAGAGGACGGTCGTCCCGTAGACACCCGACAGGGTCGCGCGCTTGGTGTACCAGTTGTAGTCGTCGGACGGGTCTCCCAGCGCATCCCAGATCGCATCGGCCGTTCCCCAGATCGCCTTTGCGCCGTCCGCGGCGTATTGCGGGAGCGAGAACAGCGCCGTGCCGCGCCGCACGGCCTCCTTGTCGGAAATCGCCTCGATGCGGAAACGGACCGCCGTCGCGATCCTGTCGCGAAACCGCAGATCGGCGAGGTTCGCCGCCCGGATGCGCCGCAGCATCTCTTCGTCGCCGCGTGCGTGATAGGCGAGCGCCAGATCCACCGCGCCGCGCGGGCAGAGGGTGCGCGCCATTGCGGGATCCATACCTGTCTCGGCCACTGCCGCGCGGAACGTCTGCTCGGACCAGCCGTCGAAGGGCACGTGGGACAGCGCGGCGTCCAGCAGACGGTCTTTCGGGTCGTCCGTGGTGGTATTCATTCCGCTTCCTCTCGTAGTCTTTTCCTGCAGTGGACAAGCTAGCGGCGCTTTGCTATACGGCCACCTCCTGCAATTTCTCGCAACTCTAACTTAGAAAGGTGGTGACAACCACATGCAGGTCAGCGTTCGCGACAACAATGTCGATCAGGCCCTTCGTGCTCTGAAGAAGAAGCTCCAGCGTGAGGGCGTCTTCCGTGAAATGAAGCTTCGGCAACATTTCGAGAAGCCCTCCGAAAAGAAGGCACGTCAAAAGGCCGAGGCCATCCGCCGGGCACGCAAACTCGCCCGGAAAAAGGCGCAACGCGAAGGACTTCTCTGAGGTCCGATAAGATCGGCGGGTTCGCCCGCCACGGATGACCCCCGCGGCTCTGCCCGGGGGTTTGTCTTTTTTGGGGGCGCTCGTCCGCCTGCCGCCTGGTTGCCCGCGAGGTCGGGGACCGGGCCGGCGAGCGTGCAATGGGCCGGATCTCTCGCCTCAGACCGGAAGAGCGGTCGTCCGCAGCACCGTCTTGAGCGAGAACGACGAATGCATCTGCGCGACGCCGGGGAGCCGCGCGAGGTGTCGCCGATGAATGCGCGCGAAGTCCTCGCTGTCCTCGGCGCAGACCTTGAGGAGGTAGTCGGCGGTCCCCGCCATGAGGTGGCATTCCAGCACGTCGGGGATCAGCTTCACTTCGCGCTCGAACGCCTCGAGCACCTCGTCCGCCTGCGCCGACAGGCTGATCTCGACGAAGACGATGACCGGCCGGCCGATCTTCCTCTGGTTCACCAGAGCGACATAGCCGTCGATGTAGCCCGCCGCTTCCAGCCGGCCGACCCGCCGATGGCAGGCGGAAGGAGAGAGGTTGACCCGTTCCGAGAGCTCCGCATTGGAGATCCGGCCCTCCTTCTGGAGAACCCTGAGAATGCGCCGGTCCGTGTCGTCGAGATCATTCGTCATGGTGGAATATTCGTTGAAATCTCTCTTGAGCGCAAGAAATCGCGGCAAAGCCCGCGGAGAACACGCGAAATATCAACGAGATTGATCGCGGCATTGGCGAGACTTGCGCTAGCGAGGGAGGACACGCCATGAAGATAGGTTGCCCGAAAGAAATCAAGCCACAGGAATTCCGTGTCGGCCTGACGCCCAATGCCGCGCGGGAGGCGGTTGCGCATGGCCACGACGTCATCGTGGAGACGGCCGCGGGGGCGGGCGCCGGCTTTCCCGACGGGGATTACGCGGCCGCCGGCGCACGGATCGTTGACACGGCAGAAGGCGTCTTCGCCGAGGCCGAGATGATCGTGAAGGTGAAGGAGCCGCAGGCCGTGGAGCGCGCCATGCTGCGCGAGGGGCAGCTGCTCTTCACCTACCTTCACCTCGCGCCGGACCCCGAGCAGACGAAGGATCTTCTCGCCTCGGGATGCACGGCCATCGCGTACGAGACCGTGACCGATCCGCAGGGTGGACTACCGCTTCTCGCGCCGATGTCGGAGGTCGCGGGCAAGCTCGCGCCGCAGGTCGGGGCCTGGACGCTGCAGAAGGCCAACGGCGGGCGCGGCGTCCTTCTGGGTGGCGTACCGGGCGTCGGACCGGCGAAGGTCGTGGTCATCGGCGGTGGCGTCGTGGGCACCAACGCGGCGCGGGTCGCCGCGGGCATGGGTGCGGAGGTGACGGTGCTGGACCGGTCGCTGCCGCGGCTTCGCTATCTCGACGACGTGTTCGGCAGGATCTTCCGGACCCGCTACGCGAGTGCCGGAAGCACGGCTGACCTGGTGGCCGAAGCAGACTTGGTGGTGGGCGCGGTCCTGATCCCCGGCGCGGCGGCGCCGAAGCTGGTGACGAGGGCACAGCTGGCCTCTATGAAGCCGGGGGCGGCGCTCGTCGACGTGGCGATCGACCAGGGCGGCTGCTTCGAGACGTCGAAGGCCACGACCCACGAGGATCCGATCTACGAGGTCGACGGGATCATGCACTATTGCGTGGCGAACATGCCCGGGGCGGTCGCGCGCACCTCGACGATCGCACTCGGCAACGCGACGATGCCCTACATGCTCGCGGTCGCCGACAAGGGCTGGCGGCAGGCCTGCACGGACGACCCGCATCTCCTTGACGGACTGAACGTTCATGCTGGACGGCTCACCTACTATGCGGTCGGCAAGGCTCTTGGCATCGATGTTCTGTCGCCTCACCTAGCGCTCAAGTCCTGAGGCTCAGGCCGCCGTCCACTTGATCGAACAGCCCATGGAGGCGATCTGGTCGCGCGGGCCTTCGCCGGTCTCGGCGACCTGCTTCATCGCTTCGTAGAGATCCCGGCGGAGATCGTCGGGTCCCGCCCGGTTGCGCGATGCGTCGAGCCGCCCGCGATACTGCAGTTCCAGACGGCCGTTGAAGCCGAAGAAGTCCGGCGTGCAGGCCGCGCCGTAGGCCCGGGCGACCGATTGGTCCTCGTCGCGGAGATACGGAAACGGAAACCCCTTCCCGTTCGCCATCCTCGTCATGTTCTCGAAGCTGTCGTCGGGGTGGCTCGTCGCGTCGTTCGAGCAGATCGCTGCGAACCCGACGCCGTGGTCGGCAAGATCCCCCGCGTCCCGGATGATGCGGTCGATGACCGCGAGCACATAGGGGCAATGATTACAGATGAAGGCCACGACGACGCCGTTCGGACCCGCGGCATCCTTGAGGGAACAGGATTTCCCGTCCGTCGCGGGAAGGGTGAAGTCGGGTGCATGCCAGCCGAACTCGCAGACCGGGGGGATGGCTGCCATGAGTGAGTCCTCCTTTCTGCCGTGTCCAGCATAGCGATCTCGCCCCCGAGGAACAGTGCGGCAGAAGAACGTCGCCTGTTCAGGATCCGCGGGTGTCAGGCGCGGGTCTTGAGCGCATCGCGGATTTCCATCAGCAGGTCTTTCTCCGATGGCCCCGTCTCGACCTCGGGGGCGACATCCTCGTCACGAACGGCTGCCTGTTTCACGCGGTTCACCATCTTC
>CAYTBD010000101.1:0-7530 GCA_964435755.1 uncultured Rhodobacterales bacterium | reverse complement strand
GCCTGACCTACGTGATCGGCGACGCGGCCTTCGTGGGCGACACGCTCTTCATGCCGGATTTCGGCACCGCGCGCTGCGACTTCCCCGGCGGCTCGGCCGAGGACATGTACGCGAGCGTCCAGAAGATCCTGAGCCTGCCCGACGAGACCCGCATCTTCGTCGGCCACGACTACAAGGCGCCCGGCCGCGACGACTACGCCTGGGAATCGACCGTGGGCGAGCAGAAGGAAAGGAACATCCACGTGGGCGGCGGCAAGACGAAGGACGAGTTCGTGACGGCGCGCACGACGCGCGACGCGACGCTGGCCATGCCCCGGCTCATCATCCCGTCGCTGCAGGTGAACATGCGCGCGGGCGAGGTGCCGAAGGACAAGGACGGCAACGAGATGCTCAAGGTGCCGGTCAACAAGCTCTGAGCGCAATCTGCAACAAAGGAGACCTGTCATGGACCCCAAGGCCATCTCATCGACCCTGAGCGTCAGCCCGCAGGTCTGCGTGGACGACGTCCGGAAACTCGCCGACCGGGGCTTCCGGTCGATCGTCTGCAACCGCCCGGACGGGGAGGGCCCCGATCAGCCGAGCTTCGAGGAGATCGACGCGGCGGCCAAGGCGGCTGGTCTCGAGGCACGCTACCTGCCCATCGTGGCGGGCCGCGTGTCCGACGAGGACGCGGAGGGCTTCGGCAAGGCCATGGACGAACTTCCGAAGCCCGTCCTCGCCTATTGCCGGTCCGGCATGCGCTCGGCGACCCTCTGGTCGCTGAGCCAGGCGAAGACCAAGTCGGTCGCGGACATTCTCGCCGCGACGCAGTCGGCGGGATACGACATGGCCGGCGTGGTCCGGCGCATCGCCAACGGGGGCAAGACCCCGACCGACACGGCGGACGCGACCTATGACGTGGTCATCGTGGGCGCCGGCGCCGCGGGAATATCGGTCGCTTCCTCGCTGAAGGCCCGCAAGCCGCATGCCGAGATCGCCATCATCGACCCGGCGGACATCCATTATTACCAGCCGGGCTGGACCATGGTCGGCGGCGGCATCTTCGAAGCCTCCGACACCGCGAAGACCATGGGCTCGCTGATCCCGCGCGGTGTGCATTGGGTCAAGGCGGCCGTCGCGGCCTTCGAGCCGGAGAACGACGCGCTGATCCTCGATGGCTGCCGCGTCGTGAAATACAAGCGCCTGATCGTGGCCCCGGGCCTCAAGCTCGACTGGGACAAGGTCGAGGGCCTCGAGGACACGATCGGCAAGAACGGGGTGACCTCGAACTACCGCTACGACCTCGCGCCCTATACGTGGGAGCTGGTGCGGACGATGAAGGAGGGCCGCGCGCTCTTCACGCAGCCGCCGATGCCGATCAAATGCGCCGGCGCGCCGCAGAAAGCCCTGTACCTCTCGGGAGACCATTGGCAGCGGACGGGCGTCCTGAAGGATATCGACATCCACTTCCACAACGCGGGCGGGGTGCTTTTCGGGGTCAAGGACTACGTCCCCGCGCTGGAGGAGTACATCGACCGCTACGACGCGGATCTCCACTTCTTCAACAACCTCGTCGCCATCGACGGGCCGTCGAAGACGGCATGGTTCGACGTGGCCAGGCCCGACACGCCGGTCGAGCGTGTCGAGGTCGAATTCGACATGATCCACGTCGTCCCGCCGCAGACGGCGCCCGATTTCGTGCGTGTCTCGCCGCTTGCAGACGCCGCCGGGTGGGTTGACGTCGATCAGGCCACGCTTCGCCACAAGACGTACGAGAACATATGGTCCTTGGGAGATGTGATGAACGCGCCCAACGCGAAGACGGCGGCGGCGGCCCGGATGCAGGCGCCCGTCGTGGCGGCGAATGTCGCTGCCGACATCGACGGCAAGGCGCCGGTCGCGCAGTACAACGGCTACGGTTCGTGCCCGCTGACCGTCGAGAAAGGCAAGATCGTGCTGGCCGAGTTCGGCTACGGCGGCACGCTGCTGCCGAGCTTTCCGAAGTGGGTCATCGACGGCACCCGACCGACGCGCGCAGCGTGGTTCCTGAAGGAGACGCTTCTGCCGCCGGTCTACTGGAAGGGCATGCTCCGCGGGAAGGAATGGATGGTGAAGCCCGAAAAGGTTTCCGCCGCCTGAGGCAACTGACGTAATCTCGGGCCGTTCCTTCGGGAGCGGCCCGGCAGGCTTTTAGCGAAGAGCAGAACAATGAACACGAACAGCATTCCGAAGGCCCTGCGCCGCTATCTCCCGATCCTCGACTGGGCCGGGGAGTACAACCGCGGCACCCTGACGAGCGACCTCGTCGCCGCGGTGATCGTCACGATCATGCTCATTCCGCAGTCGCTGGCCTACGCGCTCCTCGCCGGGCTCCCGGCCGAGATGGGGCTCTATGCGTCGATCCTGCCCCTCGTGGCCTACGCGATCTTCGGGACCTCGCGCGCGCTCGCCGTCGGGCCCGTGGCCGTCGTCTCGCTGATGACGGCCGCGGCGGTCGGGAATCTGGCGCTTCAGGGCACCGCCGAATACGCGGCCGCCGCCATCGTTCTCGCCTTCATGTCGGGTCTGTTTCTCGTCGTCATGGGGGTCTTCAAGCTGGGCTTTCTCGCGAACTTCCTCAGCCATCCGGTGATCGCGGGCTTCATCACGGCGTCTGGCATCCTGATCGCCACGAGCCAGCTCAAGCACATCTTCGGGATCACGGCCGAGGGCCACAACCTCGTGGAACTGGTCTCGTCGCTCTGGGAGCACCTTCCGGAGACCAATCCGATCACACTCGTGATCGGCGTGGGGGCCACCGCGTTCCTGTTCTGGGTGAGAAAGGGTCTGAAGCCGCTTCTCCTGAAGTCGGGCCTGACGCCGCGTCTGGCCGACGTCCTGGCGAAGGCAGGTCCCGTCGCCGCGGTGGCGGTGACGACGCTTCTGGCGTTCGGCTTCGGCCTCGGCGAAAGGGGCGTCGCCATCGTTGGCGAGGTTCCGCAGGGTCTGCCGCCGCTCACGGTGCCGTCCTTCGATCTCGACATCTGGATGTCGCTTGCGGGCTCGGCGGTCCTGATCTCGATCATCGGCTTTGTCGAGTCGGTCTAGGTCGCGCAGACGCTGGCCGCCAAGAAGCGCCAGCGCATCGTCCCGGACCAGGAACTCGTCGGTCTCGGCGCGTCCAATATCGCGGCCGCGATGTCCGGCGGCTATCCTGTGACCGGCGGTTTCGCGCGATCCGTCGTGAACTTCGATGCGGGCGCCGAGACGCCGGCGGCCGGAGCCTTCACCGCGATCGGCATCGCGTTCGCCGCGCTTCTTCTGACCCCGCTGCTCTTCTTCCTTCCGAAGGCGACCCTCGCTGCGACCATCATCGTCGCGGTCCTCTCGCTCGTCGACTTCTCGATTCTGGGAAAGACGTGGAAATACTCGAAAGCGGACTTCGCCGCGGTCTTCGCCACGATCGCCCTGACGCTCGGCTTCGGTGTCGAGGCGGGTGTCTCGGCGGGCGTCGCGCTGTCGATCTTTCTCTATCTCTACAAGACCTCGCGGCCCCACATCGCCGAGGTGGGCCTCGTGCCCGGAACGCAGCACTTCCGGAACATCCTCCGCCACAGCGTCGAGACCGATCCGGCGATTCTCACCATCAGGATCGACGAAAGCCTCTACTTCGCGAACGCCCGCTACCTCGAGGACTACGTCTATGACCGCGTCGTTCCCGACAAGGCGCTGCGTCACGTGATCTTCATGTGCTCCGCCGTGAACGAGATCGACATGAGTGCGCTCGAGTCGCTGGAGGCGATCAATCACCGTCTCAAGGGACTCGGCATCAAGCTGCATCTCTCGGAGGTCAAGGGCCCGGTCATGGATCGGCTTCAGCGGGCCCATTTCCTCGAGGACCTGACGGGCCGCGTGTTCCTGTCGCAGTACGACGCGATCGAAGCGCTGCACTCCAAGCCGCTGCCGAAAGCGGCCGAGTAGCGTCAGGCCTCCGGAGCGCCGTCCCCTGCGTCGGCCTCTTCCTCGAACTTGGGGAAGAGGGCCTCGACAGGCGTCGCGGTGGTCCAGACGCCCTCCGCGCGGATCATCGGCAGGCCATCGCAGGTGAAGACGACGAACCTGAGGCGCTCGATGGCGGCCCCGGTCTTCCGGGTCGCCATGCGCACCGCGTGCGAGATCTCGAGCCGGCGGGACAATTCGAACTGCTGGCCCTCGGTGACCCAGAGATCGCGGCGCGGAAGACCCTCCTCGATCGAGCCGCGCCTGATGTTGTAGAGGCCGAGCGAGGAATGGTGGTCCGGATCGACGTCGAACGCCTGGAAGGTGTCTATGTCCGAGATGGTGTGGAAGCTGCCCTTGCGGGAACGGATGTAATAGCCCTCGCGCAGGAACTCGACGGGCATCTCTCCCCTGAGCGACGCGACATATGTTCCCTCGACGAAGCAGAACCGTTTCGGTGCCCGAACGGAAACATCCATCCGCTGCTCTTCGAGCGCTTGCAGGACTGCATTCACCGCGTCGGCAGACATGCTGGATCCTCTCGAAATCTGGTCTTCTCGTTGTCGGCACACGCGCCGAATGATCGCACAATCGATCACGGGAACGGGGCGATTATCGGACAGGAAGCCAGCGAAATGAGGCGATTTCGTGGAGGGACCGATCAGTTCTTCGGAAATGTCGGCGCGAATCCGTCGATCGGAGACGCCTCGACCTTTCCGAGCAGATCGATGAAGCCTTTCGCCTGGTGGTCGGCCGTTGCGTCGCCCTTGGCCGCGGTCGCCGCGGAGGCGTCACCCACCGTCCCGGAGGGGTTCAGATCGCTCGAGATCCAGCCGTAGGAGATCGGGCCGACAGGGGAGATCGCGCCGGTCTCGGCCGTCGACCGATTGTCTTCCGCTGCGCTCATGTCGACGCACTCGGGCCGGAACGCCAGCATGAGCGAGGTTTCGACGTCCCCGCCGTGAATGCCGAAGGCAAGCTCGCGGGCCGGATACATGCCGTCGGGGTGGCCGAACGCGCCCCACTGGCATTTCACCGCGAGCATTCCCGCGCGGACGCGGAGTTCCCGCGAGAGGATCGAGACCAGGTCGAGGTTGCCGCCGTGCGAGTTCACGATGACGATCTTCCTGACGCCCGCCCGCGCCACCGAAAGCCCGACCTCCGTCCACGCGCCGAGCGCCGTCTCGGCCGAGAGGGTCAGCGTACCGGGCGCGTGAATGTGCTCGTTCGATTTGCCCACGGCCTGGATCGGCAGGATGCGGATATCGAGATCGTCGGGACACATCGCACGGACCCTGTCCAGCATGCCCTGCGCGATCATCGTGTCGGTCCCGACGGGCAGGTGCGGGCCGTGCTGCTCGATCGCGGCGGTGGGCAGGATCGCGATCGTGCGCATCGGATCGATGTCGGCGTATTCGGTGGTGCGGTAGTCGGCCCAGTCGAGGCGGCGGCTCATGTCTGCGGTTCCGGATTGTAGGTGGCGTCGAGGCGCATGCGAAGATAGTCCGCCGCGGCAATCGGTGGATACTCGGGATCCCCGGTGCCCGGAAGCGCGCTTATGACCGCGTCGGGATTGGGGTCGAGAAAGAAGGCGACCGACCGGCGCCGATGCTTCGGCGGCCGGACGCGATGCGGTGTCGAGACGTAGATGTCGTTCGTCCAGCGCATCAGGCAGTCGCCGATGTTGACGACATAGGCCCCCGGAACATGGGGGACATCGATCCAGTCGCCGCCGCGCGGGCGCACCTGCAGCCCCGGCTCGCCGTCGACAAGAAGAAGCGTGAGAGACCCGTAATCGGTATGCGCCCCCGCCCCGATCTCGTCCTCGGCTCCGCTGCCGGGCGGATAGCGCAGGAGCCTGAGCGTCGCCAGCGGGGCATCGAACAAGGCGCTGAAGTGATCCTCCGGCAGGCCGAGATCTCGCGCGATCGGGCCGTGCAGATCGACGCCGAGGCCCCAGACGGCGTTGAAGTATCTGAGCATCGTCGCGCGGAAGCCGGGCAGGTCAGGCCAGACGTTCACGCCGCGGAACGGCTCGCCCGCGAGCACCCGCGGATCGTCCGGCTCGAGATCGAGCCCGATGTTGAAGGCTTCCTTCCGGTCCGTCTGCCCGCTCGTCTCGTCGAGCGATTCCGAGCCTTCCGCCGCCCAGCCGCGATTGTGCCGGTTGCCGAGGATCGAGAACCCGTCCTTCTCCTTCGACGGCAGGTCGAAGAACCGGTCGGCCTCCCGCAGCACCGAGCCCTGCAGGGCTTCGCTGATGCCGTGGCCTGTCAGGAGAAGAAATCCCGTCTCCCGGCAGGCCGCCCCCAGCTCCGCGGTGAAGGCCTGCGGATCGGACGCGTATGTCTGCCAGTCGAGGACCGGGATCATGCGAGCGCCTCCTCGTTTTTCCTTTGGCCGCCGATGAAGCGGTCCATCTTGCGCGCGACCTGTCCGAGATGCGCCCGGCGGGAGGTGGCGGTCGAACTGTCCATGAGGTAATGCGCCGCGAAGACCTTCCGGTGGCCCCTGGCGCAGAGAAGCCCCACCCCGCGCGCGATCGTCCGCCGTCCGGGGGCACCGACGAAGCGGGTGAGCCACCAGCTCGCCCCGCAGGTCGTGAAGACGCCGAGGCGTGTGATATGCGTGAGACCCGGCTTGATCGTGCCGCCGGGCTCCGGCATCAGAAAGGCGACGCCGGGCACCAGGACGCGATCGAGCCAGCCCTTCAGGACCGCGGGCAGCCCATACCACCAGGTGGGGTAGACGAAGACGAGCGTATCGCACCAGCGCAGGTCCTCGACCTCCGACCTTACAGGGTCGCAGTTCCGGCCGTCGTCCTCGTAGCGGTCGAGATCGTCGGCGGTGAGCCGCGGGTCGAATCCCTCCGCGTAGAGATCCCTGAGCCGCACTTCGGCGCCCGCCGCGCCAAGACGGTCAAGCACCACATCGCGCACGGCCGCGGTGAAGCTCGTCTCCTTGGGATGGCAGTAGACGACGAGCGCCCGCATCTCAGAATGCCTCCATTTCCTTGCGCACGCGCCCCATGAAGGCGGACCGCGCGGCATCGGTCGCCCGGTTCATGTCATAGAGCGCGAGGTAGCGCATCTTCATCGGCCTGCAGACATGCCATATCGCACGGGTCACGCACTTGCGCGGCGGATCACCGGCGAGAAAGGCGCGCGTCCGGGTCCCACCGTAGGTCGTGACCGCGGCGAGACGCTTGATATGCGTCAGATTCGGCTTCACCTTTCCCTCGTCCAGCCGGAAGGACACGCCGGGCAGGAAGACCCGGTCGAGAAACCCCTTCAGGATCGCCGGATAGCCGAAGTTCCAGACCGGAAAGACCAGGACCAGCGCCTCCGCCGCCCGCAGCCGCTCGACGTATCCGGCGACCGGCTGCAGGTTGGCGCCGACCTCGTGGTAGCCGCGCCGCTCCGCCTCGGTGAGGACCGGCGAGAAGCCTTCGGCGTTCAGGTCGCAGTCGTCGACCTCCCAGCCGCGCCCCTGCAGGGTGTCGACGACCCCGCGATGCAGCGAGGCCGAGAAACTCTCGGGGCAGGGATGGGCGAAGAGAACGAGCGCGCGCGT
>CAYTBD010000100.1:4374-7634 GCA_964435755.1 uncultured Rhodobacterales bacterium | reverse complement strand
CAAGATCGGCGCAAAGCTCACCGAGCTGAAGCCGGATCAGGCGGAGTATATCGGGGTGACGGTGGAAGGCCCGTTCAAGCCCGAGCACTACCGGTACTGAGCGCAACCAGCCGCCCATGGCCACCGGTAGCGATTTTCTTCTTTGTCCGCGGCAGGTCCCTGACTAACCTGCCGCGGCGGACATTTTCCGCATGGATATCAACGGGAACGCTTCAGGCGGGAGATTTATGATGGGTAAGAGAGACGAACTGATCGCGAAATACGCCGAAGACCTGCGAACGAAATGCGGAATGGAACCCGACATGGAGCTTCTGACGAAGGTCACCATCGGGTGCGGGCCGGCGATCTATGACGCCGACGCCTCGACTGTGGCGGGGTCGCAGGAAGGCGAGCTCGAAACGGTCAAGAACAATTTCCTCATCAAGAAACTGGGGCTTGCGGACGGGCCCGAACTGGAGGCCGCGATGACCTCCGTGCTCGACACCTACGGTCGGTCGGAGCGGAACAAGTACCGTGCGGTGGTCTATTACATGCTGACGAAGCATTTCGGGAAGGAGTCGGTGTACGGCTGACTTCGCGATGCGCCCGCCCGCGCGTCACAGGGCGGGCGCCCCTTTGACTCGGAGTTTAGAGACTTGGTGTTTGCCTGCCCGTGGCTTGCGGGATAAGAAAACCTGCGCGACCAGGACGGTCGGGACTTTTCATAGCGGACACGAGGTGCCTGTGAGGGTGCACGTGGGGTGGTGGAGGGTCCCGTAGGGGTGCGGGGCCCTCCGCAAGTCTGTCATCTACAGATACAAGCGTATTCCCGCTTCAGTCCCTGATCCCGCCCAGATCGCAGATGATGCGCCATTCGCCTTCCGAGACCGGCTGCACAGAAAGGCGCGTGTTGTTCACGAGGACCATGTCCTTCAGCCGCTCGTCGGCCTTGCACATTTCGAGCGTCACGGGAACGGGGATGGGGCGCACCGCCTTTATGTCGACGCATTCCCAGCGAGGATCATCCGTCGTGCTGTCGGGATGCGCCTCGGCGATCACCTCGACGATGCCGACGACCGCCTTCTCAGATTGCGAATGATAGAAGAAGCCGAGATCGCCGGTCCTCATCTCGCGCATGTTGTTGCGGGCCTGATAGTTGCGAACGCCGTCCCATTCCTCTCCCGCATCGCCTTTCGCGACCTGTTGCTCCCAGCTCCACGTCGATGGCTCGGATTTGAAGAGCCAATATGCCATCAGTCGTTCCTCCGTTCCCGTCTTAGCGGCCGCGACATCAGATGCTCGGCCGCCTCCTGCACCGTCGTGCGTCCGTGCGTCACCGCCGCGACGGTTGCCGACAGCGGCATCTCGAGGCCACGTTTGCCCGCGACTTCCGTGACAGCCTCGGCCGTTGCGAGTCCTTCGATGGTGACACCCTTGGCGGGTGTTTTCCCGGAGCCGATCGCGAGGCCCGCCGCGTAGTTGCGAGACTTGGGCGATGTGCAGGTCAGAAGAAGATCCCCGAGGCCCGAGAGGCCGGCGATGGTCTCGGGCTCCGCACCCATCGCGACGGCGAAGCGAGTGATCTCCGCGAAGCCGCGGGTGACGACGGCCGCTCGGGCGCTTTCGCCGAGGCCCGCTCCGATGGTCACGCCGGCGGCGAGCGCGATGACGTTCTTCAGCGCACCACCGAGTTCGGCGCCGAGGATATCGTGCGTGAGGTAGAGGCGGAGAGTCTTCGTCGCGAGCGTGTGCTGAAGCGCCTCGCCGTCCTCGGCGACCGCGAGCGTGAGCGCGGTGGGCAGACCCCGCGCGACATCCTCGGCGAAGCTTGGTCCGGTAAGGGCGGCGACGCGCGCCGTTGGACAGGCCCTCGCGATAAGTTCTGTCGGACGAAGCCCGGTCTCCCGGTCGATCCCCTTCGCACAACTGATCAGCGTCCGGCCACCGAGACTCGCGCTCCGATCGTCGAGGAACGTGCGAAGCGCTTGTGCCGGGACGGCAAGAAGGATGCAGTCGGCGCTGAGCTTCGAAAGATCGTGGAGTACGGATATGCCCTCCGGGAAGGGAATGCCCGGAAGACGGCGGGCGTTTGTCCTGGTGCGCGCCATGTCGGCGGCATGCTCGGGATCGTGCGTCCAGAGAGCCACGTTCCGCCCCGCGCCGGCGAAGGCTATGGCAAGGGCGGTACCGAACGCGCCGGCCCCGAGAATGGCGATCCCGTTCATGCCTTGGCTCCCCTCTTGCCTGATCCGAGAAGCGGCGCGCTCGCGCTGTCGAGCGGCCAGCGCGGGCGCGCAACGAGGTCGAGGCCGTCGATCAGGCCACAGCCCAGCCTTTCGATCCCGACCCACGCGATCATCGCGGCATTGTCGGTGCAGAGCGCGAGGGGTGGAGCCACGAAGCGTGTCTCCATCTCGGCTGAAACAGTCTCTAATCCGGCGCGGATCGTCTTGTTGGCCGCCACGCCACCGGCGACGGCGAAGCCGGTGAGCGGGATCCTTTCTAGGCACGCCCGGAGTGCGCGCCGGGATTTCTCGCTCAGAACGTCCGACACCGCCGCCTGAAACGAGGCACAGAGATCGGCTCTGTCCCTCCGCGTCAAACCGCCCCGAGCTTCGACCAGCGCATCCCGCGCCCTGAGAAGCGCGGTCTTCAGCCCCGAGAACGAGAGGTCGCATCCGGGCCGGTTTAGGAGTGGCCGGGGAAAGGCGAAGCGTTTGGGGTCGCCGTTTGCCGCCTCCGCCTCGACCGAAGGACCCCCGGGCTGCGGCAGGCCCAGAAGGCGGGCGGCCTTGTCGAACGCCTCGCCCGGAGCGTCGTCGACGGTTCCGCCGAGACGGGCGAAGTCATCGGCGCCGCGGACGACGAGGAACTGGCAATGGCCACCGGAGACGACAAGAATAAGATAGGGGTAAGGCATCGCGTTCGTCAGGCGCGGAGTCAGCGCGTGACCCGCGAGGTGGTTCACCCCGATGAGCGGGATTCCGGTTCCGGCCGACAGTCCTTTCGCGCATGACACTCCCGCGAGGACCCCGCCGATAAGGCCGGGACCGGCGGTCACGGCGATCGCGTCGACCTTCCGGAGGCCGGTGCGGGCGTCGGCGAGCGCCTTCTCGACGCAAAGATCGATCTTTTCGGCATGGGCGCGGGCGGCCAGTTCAGGCACGACGCCGCCGTAGCCGGCATGCAGCGCCGTCTGGCCCCAGACGATGGACGACAGGATCTCTGCCCGCTCGCCCACGCGACGCACGACCGCCGCCGCCGTATCGTCGCAGCTACTT
>CAYTBD010000100.1:0-4364 GCA_964435755.1 uncultured Rhodobacterales bacterium | reverse complement strand
AGCTACTTTCGAGACCGAGGACGGTGAGGGTGTCGGGCATGGACCGCCTGTTGCGCGTTCAACGTCAGGCAGGTAACACCGGGACGCGGTTCAGACAACTGTGGCGGGCGCGAGGTGAGCATGACGTTTCCCACGATTCTGCTGACCCGCCCGACGGAGCAGTCTTCGAAGTTTCAAAGAGAGCTCAGACGCCGGATTCCTCCCGAGGTTCCGATTCTGGTATCCCCGATTCTCGAGATCAGGACGTTTCCGTCACCGGGTCCCGTGGAGCCTCCCGACTTTCTGGTGCTCACGTCAGCGCATGCTTCTGAGGCAATCGCGAGGACGCCGGAGTTCGCCGGCATCAAGGCCTATTGCGTCGGGCACGCGACCGCGGATGCCGCGCGTCGCGCGGGAGCTGCGTCCGTCGCGGCCGGGGGAACCGCAGACGAACTGGTCACGCGGCTGAAGCAGGACGCGCCGTCGGGTCGGGGACGCTACCTGCGTGGGCGTCACGTCTCCGTCGACCTGGAGCGTACGCTCGCCGGAGCGGGACTAAATATCGGCTCGTCAGTGGTTTACGACCAAGTAGCTCTTCCCTTGACGGATCAGGCCCGCGCGGTGCTGGCGGCACCGGGACCTGTGGTTCTGCCGATCTTTTCGGCGCGCTCGGCCGGTCTTCTGGCCGAGGAATGCCGGGGTGCAACCGCTCCGCTCTTGGTCGTCGCGATGAGCACACAGGTGGCGCGGCAATGGCGCGACGAGGACGAGGTCTGCGCCGTCGCCTCTGCTCCAGACGCGGAGGCGATGGCCGAAGCCGTTGCGGCATGTTTGAGAAGCTGATCGGCTTGTTGCACCGGACAGCCCGGGCTAAGCTGTCCTCTCGGACAGCCCGAGTTGCGTTAACCCCAAGACACTGAAAGGTTCTCCCGTGGCCCGATCTCGAAAGACCCCTGACAAGAGCCAGGCGCGGGAGTCGGCACCTGATCAGGACGACAGGATCGAGGACGCCGTCGTCGTCGGAGAAACCGTGGCTTCGGAGCCGGGCGAAATGTCTAGGGAAGACGGCGAGACGCCGCCGAGCGACGGGGCGTCCGTCGTCGACGCGACGGGGCACACGGAAGTCGCGGCGGATGAAGATCAGGCCGCCGCGCGGAGACTCGAGGAAGAACAGGAGCCCGAAGAGCTTGCGGCCGCTGAGGGAGAGGCCGGAGCGTCATCGGTCGAGGCTCAGGATCACACGGAGGATGGCACGGCATCGGTCGAGACGACGGACCGGGACGCTGGACCGGAAGAACCCGCCGAGGAGACCGCCGCGGCGAAAGCACCGGACGCCGAGCTGGTTGCAGACGCCGACGAGAGGCCAGCGCCACCGCCTCCTTCGCCGCCTCCGCGATCCCGCGGCATCGGCGCCGGAGGCGTCGCCGCTCTGATCTTCGGCGGGATCGTGGCGGGGTTCATCGGACTGCTCGCCTCGCGCTATGTCTTTCCGGACGGCTGGCCGGGACAGGGGGCGGAAACCGAAGCCGCACTGGCTGAAATCATGGCGTCTTCGGAGGAGTTGCAGACGACGGTCGAGGCGCAGGCTGCGCGCATCACTGACCTTCAGTCGTCGCTTGAAGCTCTGCGTGGCGACGTGGAGGCGCAGGCCGGGATCGATCCCGGCATTACCGACCTTCGGGAGGAGTTGGGCGGAGAACTCGATACGCTGCAGGGCACCGTCTCGGATGTCTCGGATCAGGTGAACAGCTTGTCGGCCACGCTGGGCGATCTCGCGGCGCGCGTGGAACAGCTCGAGCTTCGCCCGATGCCCGAAGGGCTCGACACGTCGTCGCTCGACGCCGAGATCGCGGATTTCCGGGAAGAACTCTCGGCCGCCGTGGAGCAGGCCCGCGAACAGGTTACGGAGGCGCAGCGGCAGGCGGCGGCCATCGCGGCGGAAGCCGCCGAAGACGCGGCGCAGGCTGAGGCGGAGGCAGCGGAGGAAGCCGCGAGGCTGCGGGCCGAAGCGGAGGAAGCGGCGGCGGCCGCAGCACGGCGCGCCGCCGTCGCTCGGGTGGTTTCCGCTGTCGAGAACGGTGAGCCCTACGCCGAGGAACTTGCGGACCTGAGTGATCCCCCCGAAGCGCTTGTGGCGTACGCGGAGACCGGCGTTCCGACACAGGCCGCACTGCAGGAGGCTTTTGCGCCGGCCGCGAGGGATGCTCTAGACGCAGCGATCAGAGGCGAGGCCGGCGACTCGCCGACGGACCGCCTCATGGCCTTTTTGAGGGTTCAGTCGGGTGCGCGGTCGCTTGAGCCGCGCGCAGGGGATGATCCGGACGCGGTGCTTTCACGTGCCGAGGCCGCGCTCCGGCAGGGTGACCTCGACGCGGCGCTGTCAGAGCTTGAGTCGCTTCCCGAGGCCGGGCGCGAAGAAATGTCGGGATGGATCGCCGAGGCCCGCGCGCGTCTCGAAGCCGAACAGGCGGCGGCCGAACTCGCCCGACGCCTGAACGATAATTAAGGACGGTCTCGATGCTCTGGTCCCTCATCAAGTTTCTGATCTTCATCGGCCTCGTCGCGGCATTGGCCTTCGGCGCGATGTACCTGATCGACACGGGGGGAGGCGTCCGGATCGCCGTCGCGAACATGGAGTTCAGCTTCGGACCGGTTCAGGCGATCGTCGCGGCGGTACTGCTGCTTATCGTCTTCTGGATCGTCCTGAAGCTCGCGGGACTGCTTGTCGCCGTCCTGCGCTTCCTGAACGGAGATGAGACCGCGATTTCGCGATGGTTCGACCGCAGCCGCGAGCGGAAGGGATTCGAGGCGCTGGCGGATGGTCTGATGGCGCTGGCGTCCGGAGAGTCTCGGGTGGCGATGTCCAAGGCGGCGAAAGCGGAACGGTATCTGCGTCGGCCGGAACTGACGAACCTCATCACTGCGCAGGCCGCCGAGATGGCGGGAGACGGGAAGAAGGCAGAAGAGGTTTACAAGCGGCTTCTCGCGGATGACCGCACCCGGTTCGTCGGCGTTCGGGGAATCATGAAGCAGAAGATCGCGGCGGGCGACACAGACATGGCGCTGAAGCTGGCCGAAAAGGCGTTCGCCCTGAAGCCGCGCCACGAGGAGACACAGGACGTTCTTCTCAGGTTGCAGGCCGAGCAGCACGACTGGAAGGGGGCGCGAAAGACGCTTTCGACCAAGCTGAAGTACGGGGCGCTCCCCCGACCGGTTCATCGCCGTCGCGATGCGGTGCTCGCACTGGGCGAGGCGCGGGAGATCGTCGACGACAGCAAGTCGATCGAGGCACGGGAAGCCGCGATCGAGGCGAACCGGCTTTCACCTGACCTGGTGCCGGCAGCGGTCATGGCGGCGCGGGCCTATCTCGAGCGCGACCAGCGCCGCTATGCGACGCGTGTGCTGAAGAAGGCCTGGGGTGCCGCGCCGCATCCCGACATCGCCACCGCTTTCGCCGAGATCGAGCCGGACGAGGCGCCAAAAGACCGCATCAAGCGGTTCCAGGCACTGACCCGGCAGAACCCGACGCACAGCGAGACGAAGCTCCTGCTGGCGGAGTTGAACGTGGCGGCAGAGGACTTCGCCGCGGCGCGCGCCGCGCTTGGCGATCTTCCCGAGACCATGCCGAACACGCGTGTCCTGGCGCTGCTCGCGGCGATAGAACGCGGGGAGGGAGCGCCTGAATCGCAGGTCCGCAAGACTCTGACGCGCGCACTCTCCGCTCCGCGCGGTCCTCAGTGGGTCTGCGACAACTGCCATAACGTGGCGGGCGACTGGGAGCCGGTCTGCACGAACTGCGGAGCATTCGACGCGCTGTCATGGCGCGAGCCTCCGGTGGCCGCGACATCCGCCGTGCGCGGACCTGGCGGGGAGGTCCTGCCGCTTCTGACAGGCGCGCCGGAAACGGAGCCGGCTCCGGTCGAGAACGATGACGACCGCTCCGGTGCAGCGGACGAGGAAGTCGCCGTCGAGGCGACGACGGAGCCCACCGCCGAGGAGCCGGCTCCAGAGCCATCCGAGGCCGAGCCGGAAGGCGAAAAGCCGAGAACCGCCGCGTCCTGAGGCCGTCCGCGCGGGGGAAGATTCCACCGCTTGACCTCTGTCAGCCTCGCGCATAGTAGGGTGCGAACGCCGCTGTAGCTCAGCTGGTAGAGCACGTCATTCGTAATGATGGGGTCGGGGGTTCGAGTCCCTTCAGCGGCACCAGTCTCCCTTGAGAGGTATCGGTCGGATCAGTCCGCGACGTAGCGGCCTGCGACCGTGCCGTCGGTCGTCGCGGCCAGAAAGGCGCCGCCGAGTTCGGCGGGGACGTCGCCGCCGGCCGCCGATCCGTTGGAGTCGTTCCAGCCCGCGAAAATGCCCGAGGACTGGAAGTCGCCGCCGCT
>CAYTBD010000099.1:0-7716 GCA_964435755.1 uncultured Rhodobacterales bacterium | reverse complement strand
GGGCTGGTGGTGTCGGAGGAGACGTGATTCCGTCTGCCTGACGCGAAGGCGGGGGAGGTTCGGAGATGGCGGGACGGCAGGCGGGGATAGTGTCCCACGGCGCAGTGTAGGAGCGTCGACCCTCGGAGAGGTCAGGGCCTGATCAGGAGGCCACGGCGGGCAGCCTGAGATTGGGATTGTCGGTGACGCGGGCGATCGTTTCAAGCGACATGTATCGCCTTGCGACCGCCCATTCGTCGTTGGTCTCGAGCATCAGCGCGCCAACCAGGCGGACGATGGCCTCGTCGTTGGGGAAGATGCCGATGACGTCGGAACGTCGTTTCACCTCGCGGTTCACCCGTTCCAGGGGGTTCGTCGAGGCGATCTGGGCCCGGTGTTCGCGGGGGAAGGACATGTAGGCCAGGACGTCGTCGCGGGAGCTGTCCATCAGGGCGCCGAGCTTGGGCTGCTTTTCGCGGAGCGCGTCGGCCACGATGCTCCACTGGGCTTCAGCGTCGGCCTTGGTCTCTTGGGCGAAGATCGTCTTCAGCATCGCCGCGACCGCGGTGCGCTGCTTGGCCGGGGCATGGGCCAGGGCGTTGCGCATCCAGTGAATGCGGCACCTCTGGTGGGTGGCGTTGAACACGCGGCGTGCGGCCGCCCGCAGGCCCTTGTGGTCGTCGGCGATCACCAGCTTCACACCCCGCAGGCCACGGTCGGCGAGGGAGCGGAGGAACGCGGTCCAGAACGTCTCTGCCTCCGAGGGGCCGGTGGCGACGCCCAGCACCTCGCGCTTGCCGTCCTCGTTGACCGCCACGGCGATTATCACGGCACGGCTGACAATGCGCCCGCCCTCGCGCACCTTCACGTCGGTCGCGTCGAGCCAGAGGTATGGCCACGCACCCTCCAGTGGCCGTGTCAGGAAGGCGTCCACCCGCTCGTCGATGTCGGCACAGAGCCGGCTGACCTTCTTCTTGGACATGCCGCCCGCGCCCATGGCCTTCACCAGATCGTCGACGGCCCGCGTCGAGACGCCGTGGACGGTGGCCTCCCGGAATGACGGCCACCAACGCCTTCTCCGCTGTCCGGCGAGGCTCCAGGAAGCTGGGGAAATAGCTCCCCTTCCTGAGTTTCGGGATCTCCAGCGAGATCCTGCCGGCACGGGTATCCCAATCGCGGTCGCGGTAGCCGTTGCGCTGGACCTCCCGCAGTGGCGTCCGTGAGCCCTTGGCCGCGCCCGCCCGCACCTCAACCTCGGCCTCCATGATCCGCTCGGCCGCGAAGGCCAGCATCTCGCGCACGAGGTCGCCGTCGGCCTGCTTCTCAACCAGCTCGATCAGCGCCATTCTCTCGTCGGTCATCGTCGTCTCCGTTGTCGGTTCCAGGTCTTGCAACCCGAACCTTCTCCGAAGATCGGCGATGACCGCCAGCGTCACCCACGGCCGCGCGCTGCGCTACGCCGGAGGCTCCGCGCGCGGCCTCCTACACCAAGCCCTGGGACACTACCCCCTTGCAGCGCATCATCGCCAATCGCGAGTTCGCGGAAGCGAACCCCGCGGCCGCGAGGCTGTTCGAGATCATGACGCTTTCGGCCAACGACATCTCGGCCCAGAACCTTCTGATGCGGGAAGGACAGGATTCCGAGGCGGATATCGAGCGTCATGCTGAGGCCTGGATCGCCGCGCACCAGGATCTGTGGGACCTCTGGCTTACAGAAGCGCGCGCCGCTGCCGATTGATGATCGAAGGATCGTCGCAAGCGGGGAACGCCGACCGTCTGCCGGCGTTCCCCGCCGGGCGCTCGGACGAGCATGGGATATCTGCCGCGCCCATCGCCCGGCATCGCGCTTGGATTGGAAAGACTTGCTCCTCGGCGTGTGACCCTTGATGCGCACCTGCGCCTGCCATTTGCCGTCGCGTTGTCTGAGTGCGGCCATGTCAAAAACTCCCGTTGCTGTGACCAGAGTGTGACAAGCTGCGATCTGGGAGTTTTTCGCGGAGGCCCCTAAGCGGCTGAAACCGCTATTAACAAGGGCAATCCTAGTGGCGCACCCGACAGGATTCGAACCTGTGGCCTCTGCCTTCGGAGGGCAGCGCTCTATCCAGCTGAGCTACGGGTGCTTCCGTGGCGGGGTATAGGACAATCGCCCGGATCCCGCAATCTCAAAAGGCCTCTTGAACGGGCTTGTCGGACGGCTCGCGCGCCGCGATAACGAGCGCGCACGCACCCGGGTCCGACCATGCAACGCAGCGCTCCTCTCTGGCTTCTCGTCCTCCTGCAGGGCGCCGTGTCTGCAGCGAGCCTCGTGGTCGAGATCGTCGCGGGGCGGATGATCGCGCCCTATGTCGGCATGAGCCTCTACACATGGACCGCGATCATCGCGGTTGTGCTGGCGGGCTTCTCGGCCGGCCACTGGTGGGGCGGACGGATCGCCGAGGCGGGCAGCGCATCCGCGCTCCGCCGGACCGGATGGTCGATGGTCGGCGCCGCGCTCACGACCGGCGTGGCGGCGCTGCTCCTGCGGCAGGTCGCCGGGCCGGTCCTGTCGGCGGCGCCCGACCCGCTTCTGGCGATCACGCTTCTGACGACCGCCGTCTTCTTCCTGCCGTCCTTCTTCGCCGGCGTCCCCGCCCCGGTGCTGGCGGTGATCGCGGTGCGCGACACCGACCGCGCCGGCCGGTCGCTCGGGGCGATGTTCGCCGCCGGCGCGATCGGGGCGATCGCCGGCACGCTTCTCGCCGGCTTCCTGTTCATCTCGTGGCTCGGAAGCGCGCTCACGCTCGCGGTGGTGACGGCGGCCTACGCGCTTGCCGCGCTCGTTCTCTTCCGCCTCGCGGGCGACGCCACGAGGGACGCCGCCCTGCCCCTCGCCGTCCTCGTGGCGGCTGTCGGTCTTGCGGGCGCCGGGCTCTTCCTTCCGAAGGTCTGCGACAGGGAGAGCCAGTATTTCTGCATCCGGACGGTCGCGCTTTCGGACGCCCCCGGGGACCCCGTCCGGCTCATGGTGATCGATCACCTCGCCCACGGTATCTCGGGCGCGGATCCCGCGCTGATGTTCACCGAACACACCGCCATGCTCGACCGGATCGCGCGGCTCCGGATGGAAGGACGCAGCTTTTCGTCCTTCTTCATCGGCGGTGGCAGCTATTCCATCCCCCGTGCCTGGGCCACGCGCGCGACGGGGCCGCTCACCGTGGCCGAGATCGACCCCGAGGTCACCGAGGCCGCCGCCCGCGACTTCTGGTTCGACCGCGAGAGCGCGGAGGTCCTGCACGAGGACGCGCGACGCGCCCTGCGTCTCCGCGACGCGCGCTACGACGTCATCGTGGGCGACGCGTTCACCGACATCGCCGTTCCCGCGCACCTCGTCACGAAGGAGTTCTTCGAACTGGTGCGCGACCGCCTGACGGGGGACGGGGTCTACCTGATGAACGTCATCGACTTCACCGATCGTCTCGACGCTCTCGCCTCGCTCGTGGCCACGCTGCGCGCCGTCTTTCCGTCTGTCGAGGTCTGGACCGAGGAACGCCCGCCCGGGCCTGCCGAACGCCGTGTCTTCGTGCTCGTCGCCGGGGCGGCGCCAAGCCCGCAGAGCCGCTTCGTGGCCGCGGCGCCCGATCCGGTGCCGTTCGCGGCGCTGGCCGACGCGTTCGTCGACAGCCTGATTTCCCGGAAGACCCCGGTCATTCTCACCGACGACTACGCGCCGATCGACCGCCTCGTCGGCCTCGGCGCGCTCACGGACTGAGGCGTCAGGCGAAAAGCTCGTGACACAACTCGAGCGCTTCGACCAGGGTGTCGACCTCCGCCTCGGTGTTGTAGAGCCCGAAGGACGCCCGGCAGGTGGCACTGAGGCCGAGGTGGTCCATCAGCGGGCCCGCGCAATGATGCCCCGCCCGAACCGCCACCCCCTTCTTGTCGAGCACCGTGGAGATGTCGTGGGGATGCGCGGCGCCTTCGAGGGTGAACGAGAAGATCGCGGCCTTGGTCGCGCTGCGGCCCTGAAGGCTGAGCCAGTTGAGCCGGCCCAGCCGGTCGCGCGCGTAGTCCCGCAGCCGGTCCTCGTGCGCTCCGATCGCCTCCATCCCGAGATCCATCATGTACTCCAGCGCCACGCCGAGGCCGATCTGCTGGACGATACCCGGCGTGCCGGCCTCGAACTTCATCGGCGGATCGGCGTAGGTGATCTCGTCCTTGTGGACCTCGCGGATCATGTCGCCACCGGCGAGGAACGGGCGCATCTCCGCCATGCGCTCCTTGCGGATGTAGATCGCCCCCGACCCCGACGGACCGTAGAGCTTGTGGCCCGTGATCGCGTAGAAATCGCAGCCGATGTCCTGCACGTCGACGGGCATGTGGACGGCCGCCTGCGATCCGTCGACCAGCACCGGCACGCCCCTGGCATGGGCGCCTTCGGTGATCGCCTTCACATCGACTTTCGTGCCCAGCACGTTGGAAAGATGCGTGACGGCGACGAGTTTCGTCCGGGGGCCGATCGCCTCGATCACCCGCTCGGGGTCGAGGTCGCCGTTGGCGTCGACATCGACCCACTTCAGAACCACGCCCTGCCGCTCGCGCAGGAGGTGCCAGGGCACGATGTTCGCATGGTGCTCCATCACCGACAGGACGATCTCGTCGCCCGCCTCCATGCGCGGCATGGCCCAGCCGTAGGCGACCGTGTTGATCCCCTCGGTGGTGCCCGAGTTCATCACGATCTCCTCGGGGCTGCCGGCGTTCAGGAACAGCGCGACGATCCCGCGCACGGCCTCGTACTTCTCGGTCGCGAGGTTGGACAGATAATGCAGCCCGCGATGCACGTTCGCGTATTCCATCGCATAGGCCTGCGTGACCGCGTCGATCACCACCTTCGGCTTCTGCGCCGACGCGCCGTTGTCGAGATAGACGAGCGGCTTGCCGTTCACTTCGCGCGAGAGGATCGGGAAGTCCTTGCGGATTTCTTGGATGTGGTAGCTCATGGCTGCCCCGTCATTGGCATTGCGACGCCGATCAGCGTCAGGATAAGCGACAGGCCGAAGGCAAGGCCGAAGGCCGAAACCAGTATCATCAGAAAGACTTGCGCCAGAGAGTTGAAGCCGTGCAGCACGGCTATGAAGTTCGTGAGAAGCCACAGGAACAGGACAAGGCCGAAGACGCCGATGAGCCCCGCGAAGGGCGGCACGATCAGCAGGGCGACCGTCTGAACCGCCTGCAGGCAGACCATGATGAACTGCAGCCAGGCCACCAGCAGGATCGCCTCCTCGAAGGAGCCCGTCCCCCCCATGGCGCGGCCGATCCAGAAGATCGCGAAGATCATCACGACCATCAGGAGAAACTGGACGAACCCCGCGACGACCGGGCTGATCGGCAGTCCGCCCATGCTCGGCGTTCCGGTGACGAGGAGCGATGTGCCCTGCGCCAGCAGGATCGACATGACCACGACAAGCAGGAGCGCGGTCCAGAGCGCCTCCCGTGGGACCCCGAGCGACAGGACTTCCTCGGCGCCTTCGCGGGGATTCCTGATGGTGCGCCACACCATCGCGAGGAGGGGATTGAGAGATAGTGTCATGCCCGTAGCCCGTCGCCTCCGCGTTCCGCTTCCCAGAGTCCCGCGCCCCAGAACACCAGGAACACGCCGATCGCGACCAGCCCCACAAGGCTCAACGCGGGCCCCGGCCCGAGAAACCCCGCCACCAGCCCGTTGAGGAGCCAGAGCGGGCTCGCCGCCAGAAGCGCCCAGAAGAGCGCGAGCCGCGCACCGAACCACGTCCCGGACCCGCCAACGAGGCGGGCGAGAACATGGCTTGCCGCCGCAATGACATAGGCCGCCATGGGCGCGATGAAAAGCCATGCGAGCAACGCGCCGCCAAGCCGGGCGTCGAGCGGAACCGACGGGTCGAGGAACGCCTGGCGTGACAGCACCGGCCACTGCGCGACGAAGATCAGGACGCAGGCGCCCATCAGCGTCGCCAGCGCACGATCCTCCCGCACCCCTGCGGCGAGCTTCTCGCGCAGAACCTTCCTCGGGGACCGGTAGGTCCGCGCGATATCGGTCGAGACCGGCATGCGGATTGCGTCACTTCCTCCGGCGCGCCAGCCAGCCTTCGAGCCGCGCGTGGATGTCGGCCGCGATCTCCTCGTCCTCGATCTCCTCGAGCGCTTCGGCGAGGAAGGCCAGGACCAGAAGGTCCGTCGCCTGGGATTCGGGAACCCCGCGCGAGCGCAGGTAGTACAGCGCATGCTCGTCGATCGCCCCGGACGTCGACCCGTGCGAGCAGGCCACGTCGTCGGCGTAGATCTCAAGCTCGGGCTTCGCCAGGAACTGGCTGTCCCCGTCGAGCAGGAGCGATTGCGAAATCTGGTAGCCGTCGGTCTGCTGCGCGCCCGCCTTCACGAGGATCTTGCCCTGGAACACGCCGACCGCGCCGTTCCGGAGCACCTTCTTGAAGACCTGCCGGCTTTCGCAGCATACCGCGTCGTGGGTGACGAACACCGTGTCGTCGTGGTGGAAGTCGCCGTCGCCCATGCAGGCGCCCGCGACGTGGGCCACCGCGTTGTCGCCGGTGAACTCGACGATCTGCTCGTTGCGGGTCAGAACGCCGTTGGCGGTGAGCGTGAAGCTCTTGTAGGTGCTCTCCTCGCCCAGCCGCGCGAACATGTGCGTCACCGCCCGCCGTTCATGGTCGCGGCCCTGCGCCCGGACGTGGTGGAAGGCGGCGCCGTCCGCGACGTCGACCTCCATCACCTTGTTGAAGCGCGCCGCGGCGGGACCATTCTCGACCACGGTCAGCTCCGCCCCCGCCTCCAGCTTCACCAGATGGTGGAGCGTCGCGTCCGATGTCGGGCTCTGGTGCAGATAGACCAGCGAGACAGGTTTCTTCACCCTGCCCGTCACGCGGATCACGACGCCGTCCGTCGCCGTCGCGGTGTTGAGAACCGCGAAGGGGCGCTGCACGGGCGTCTGCCCCCGCGCCTCGAGAACGCCATAGAGATCGCGCGCCCAGTGGATGTCGGTCTGCATCGCGTCCGCGAGCCGCTCGATCTCGAGCCCTTCGCCCTCGAGCGCGTCCGACTGGCCGGCATCGAACACGCCATCGACGAAAACGAGCTTCAGCCGGTCGAGGCGCCCGAAGATCGGCGCGTCCTCGTCGTGGAACACCGCAGCCTCGGGCGTCTCCGCCACGTTCAGCGTCGTGGGGTCGGTGAAGCGCCAGTATTCGTCGCGACGCCCCGGCAGGCCCATGGCGCGCAGACGGCCCAGCGCGTCCTCGCGCGCGGCCCGCGCCCAGTGCGCCGCGTCGGAAAGCGCCACGCCGGAGAGCCGCGCCTCGGTCACGTCGAGTTTCGCTTGGGGAAGTGCCATCACGCCGTCTCCGCAAGAATGTCGGTGTAGCCGTTCTTCTCGACCTCGAGGGCAAGCTCCGGGCCGCCCGTCTTGACGATCCGTCCGTCGGCCATGATGTGCACGACATCCGGGATGATATGGTCGAGAAGCCGCTGGTAGTGCGTGATGACGAGGAAGCCGCGCCCGGCATCCCGCAGTGCGTTCACCCCGTCCGCGACAAGCCGCATCGCGTCCACGTCAAGGCCGGAGTCGGTCTCGTCGAGGATGCACATCCGCGGCTCGAGCACCGCCATCTGCAGGATTTCGTTGCGCTTCTTCTCGCCGCCGGAAAAGCCCACGTTGACCGGGCGCTTCAGCATGTCGGCGTCGATATCGAGCGTCTTCGCCTTCTCGCG
>CAYTBD010000098.1:0-7744 GCA_964435755.1 uncultured Rhodobacterales bacterium | reverse complement strand
TTCTTCATGGAGAACCCGTCGCTGTCCGGGCGCGGGACTGCCGGAGCGGCGGATGTGCCGCAGCTCGCCCACACCGACGATTGACCTCCCGGAGCCGAAGCGTCAGTGTCGCACCGACCAGTTAGGGGAGCCTCGATGGACGGACGCGGAGAGGCCCACGACATTCGGGGACCGTTCGCACGCTCGCTCTTCGACGACCCGTCGGCGCGGGCCCTGTCGCGCGTCGGCGTCGTCGACGTCGGGTCGAACTCCGTTCGTCTCGTCGTCTTCGACGGCGCGGCGCGGAGCCCGGCCTATTTCTTCAACGAAAAGATCATGTGCGCCCTGGGCGCGGGCATGTCGGAGACCGGGCGGCTCAACCCCGAAGGCAAGGTCCGTGCCCTCGCAGCGATCAGACGCTTTCAGCTTCTCGCGGACGGCATGGGCGCCGCACCGCTGACGGCCGTCGCCACGGCCGCGATGCGGGAGGCGGAGGACGGCCCCGCTTTCAGGGAGGAGATCGAGCGGGAGACCGGCCTCCGCCTCTGGGTCATCGACGGGGAGGAGGAAGCGCGGCTTTCGGCGCAGGGTGTCCTGCTCGGCTGGCCGGGCGCCTACGGCATGGTCTGCGACATCGGCGGCTCGTCGATGGAACTCGCCGAACTGCGCGGCGGTCGGGTCGGCCGGCGCCTGACCTCGGCTCTGGGACCGCTGAGGCTCGGGACCGTCAAGGGCGGGAAGAAGGGGCTGAAGGCGCATATCGGCGCAATCGTCACGGACCTGAAGGACCGGATGGGCGAACAGGACGACCGTCTGTTCCTCGTCGGTGGCTCGTGGCGCGCCTTCGCCCGGGTCGACATGCTGCGCCGCGACTACCCGCTCCTCGTGCTCCACGAATACCGGATGAGCCGCGCCGACGTCCGCGCGACCGTCAAGTACATCGAGAAGCACAGCGTCGCGGACCTGATGGCGCGGACCGGCGTGTCGGAGGCCCGTATGAGCCTCATCCCGATCGCCGCCCAGGTGCTCAAGCAGCTTGTCGCGACCTTCAAGCCGCACGACATCGCCGTGTCGTCCTACGGGATCCGCGAGGGCATGCTCTACGAGCAGATGCCCCAGCGGCTTCGCGACCGGGACCCGCTGATCGAGGCCTGCCGCTTCGCCGAGGAGAAGGACGCGCGCCTGCCCGGCTTCGGCGACCAGCTCTTCCGGTTCATCTCGCCGCTCTTCAAGGGAACCGATCCCGAGAAGGAGCGCATCGTGCGCGCCGCCTGCCTGCTCCACGACGTGAGCTGGCGCGCGCATCCCGACTACCGCTACGAGGTCTGCTTCGACTACGCCACGCGGGCGAACCTCGGCGGGCTCAATCATCGCGAACGCGTCTTCATCGGCCTCGCCCTGCTCCACCGCTACAAGAACAGCCGGGAGGGCTCGCGCTTCGAGCCGCTCTACGATCTCCTGAGCCCGGCGGAGGCCACCGAGGCGGAAGTGCTGGGCAAGGCGATGCGCTTCGGCGCGATGTCCTCGGGCCAGGTGCCCGAGCGGATGGGATCGCTTCGGTTCTTTCCCAAGAAGAGGTTGCTCGAACTCCATCTGCCGAAGGGGGCGGAGGCGCTCTTCGGCGAGGTGGCCGAGGCGCGGTTCAAGTCGCTGGCGCAGGCGCTGGGATCCCAGACGAAGGTCGTCCGGCCGCGCTGACGCGGCGTTTGCCCCCGCCGCGATGCGCGAGAAGCCGCCAAGGCACAATCCCCTCACCTTCCCGCCACAATCCGACCACAATCAGGATCGATTCTGGCGACAATAAGAACAACAAAAAAACTGCAACCAATGCACAAAGGCGGAAGACCAATGGCATATTCGAGCACAAGAGAAACCTTCATGGTCGGGGCGCGCCCCGTCCGAAAAATCAGGCGACGCAGACACCGGGCGGACGAGGTCTTCCCGGAACTGGAACCGGCGGATGCCGCATCGCGCGGAACGCGCCGGACCGCCACCTTCGCGGAGACGCTGCACGAGATGCGCGCGCAGTTCGACGACATCCGCGAGGATCCCGGAACGGACAATCCGCTTTCGCGGCTCACCGCCTACGCGCTGAACCTGGTACTCCTGGTTCTCGCGTTCCCGGTCGGGTTCGCGATGCTGATCGTGAACGTCCTCGGCGGCGCGAACCTGCGCACGACCGTGCACGTCCTCGCGCTGACGGGTGCGGCGATGGCCCTCGTGAACACCGAGGCCGGAGCGCGTCTCCTCGGCCTCGGCTGACGCTCAGTCCGGGCGGCGTCTCAGCGCCGCCCGGTCCCCGGCCGGAAGCGCGGCCGTCTCGATCACCGTGGTATGGATCGTGAAGATCACCGCCCCCGTTCGCGGCAGGCGGACGAGGCACTGCCTCTCGGACCTCAGATAGGGCGGCACGTCCACCGCCGGATCGCGCGGGGCCTCTTCCGTGCGCGGCGCGAACAGCATGGGGTCCCCGTGCCAGAGCAGGTTCGACCGCATCAGAGGGCGCCCCGTCCTCAGACCGTCGAACAGCCTCTGCACCCGCTTGGCCACGTCGCCGTCGTACTCCGGCACCGGCTGGTGAATCCGCACGAGCGGGCGCCCGAGTTTCTGCGACAGCGTCCAGCCCGACGGAAACATCAGGACCGCCCCCGTCAGGACATGCGCGCCGGCCTCCTTCTCGAGGATGCAGACGTCTTCCTGAAGAAGCCGCCCCACCGTCGCCAGAGGATCGCCGCGGTCGACGGGCACGTCCCGTGCGTCGGGGCAGCGGACGGAGTCCTGCGACACGTCGAACCCGGCGCGCCGAGACAGCACGCCCAGCGTGACCTCCAGCACCTCCCGTGCCGCCGCCTCCGCATCCGGCTGCACCGCCAGCACATCCCTGCGCCGCGTCGCGAGCAGCGTCTCGCGCAGGCGCATCTGCGCGCCGTAGACCTCGTCGACGAACATCCAATCGTCGGGGCCGATCGGCCGCATGCCCGGCAGCCGCCGGAACGACGGATCCTGCCAGGGCGCGTCGGGCAGCCGGTCCTGAAGGATGAGGTCGCGCATGGCGCATGACTAGCGCGTGTCCGGTGAGACGAAAAGGCACGGAAACGACCTTTGCACCGGTCGGTTTTGGCGCAGCGCGACCCGATGGGCAGGCCGCACTCTGAAACCCGGCGAGGAGGACAAGCCAATGGAGATGCACTACAGCGAACGCCGCAAGATCGATCCCGCCCGCGGCGCGACACTCGGCGACGGCAGCCCCAACGACAACGACCGCATCGAGATCGGCCCGACCCAGCTCGCCTTCCGGGAATGGGAGGCCGCCGGCCTCGCCCTGCCCGATCTCGCCGGCTTGCGCGACTTCCGGTGGCGCCGGCTCGTCGAGGCCATCGTCGCGCGCGGCTACGGGGGCCTGCTGATGTTCGATCCGATGAACATCCGCTATGCCACCGATTCCACCAACATGCAGCTCTGGAACACCCACAATCCGTTCCGGGCCTGCCTGATCTGCGCCGACGGCTACATGGTCCTCTGGGACTACAGGAACTCTCCCTTCCTCGCCGATCACAATCCGCTCGTCCGCGAGGTCCGCTCGGGCGCGTCGATGTTCTACTTCTCCACCGGAGACCGGACCGCCGAGGCCGCCCGGGCCTTCGCGGCGCAGGTCACGGACGTCATGGCACGCCACGCCCCCGGCGAGCGCCGCCTCGCCGTCGACAAGATCCAGATCCATGGCCTGCGCGCGCTCGAAGCCGCGGGCGTCGACGTCGTGGACGGCGAGGAGGTCACCGAGCGCGCCCGCGCGATCAAGTGCGCCGACGAGATCCGCGCCATGCGCTGCGCCATCTTCGCCTGCGAAGCGGCCATGCACGAGATGGAGGCCGCCTGCCGCCCCGGCCTGTCAGAGGACGAGGTCTGGGCCGAACTGCACGCCGGAAACATCCGCCGCGGCGGCGAATGGATCGAGACGCGCCTCCTCGCCTCCGGTCCCCGCACGAACCCGTGGTTCCAGGAATGCGGCCCGCGGATCATCCAGGAGAACGAGATCGTCGCCTTCGACACCGACCTGATCGGTCCCTACGGCATCTGCGTCGACATCTCGCGGACCTGGTGGATCGGCGAGGGCCTGCCCTCCAACGCCATGGTCCACGCGATGCGCCACGCGCACGAGCACATCATGACCAACATGGAGATGCTGAAGCCCGGTGTCGCGCTGGGCGACCTCGTCCACGGCGGGCACCAGCTCGACGCGCAGTTCTGGAAGCAGAAGTATTCCTGCAAGTTTCACGGCGTCGGCCTCTGCGACGAGTGGCCCCATGTCGACTACCCGGACCACTACACGGCCGGGGCCTTCGACGCGGTGCTCGAACCGGGCATGGTCCTCTGCGCCGAGGCTCTGGTCTCGGCCGAGGACGGCGGTTTCTCGATCAAGCTCGAGGATCAGGTGCTCGTCACCGAAACCGGCCACGAGAACCTCACGCATTATCCGTTCGACGCGCGCTTGATGGGAACCGCCTGATTCCGTAACGCTTTTCACGCCCGGGTGACATCCCGACACAAGGCTTGCGGAGGCCGCGGCGCCCGCCCACTCTCTGCCCCGGACCACGAGGGAGAGAGAGACATGCCCACCGAACGCGTCACCTTCACCGGACACGGCGGCCACGAGCTCGCCGCGCGGCTCGACCTGCCGGAGGGGCCGCATCTCGGCACCGCGCTCTTCGCCCACTGCTTCACCTGTTCCAAGGACATCCCCGCCGCGCGCCGGATCGCCGCGCGCCTCGCGATGATGGGGATCGCGGTCCTGCGGTTCGACTTCACGGGCCTCGGCCATTCCAAGGGCGAATTCGCCAACACCACCTTCACCTCGAACGTCGGCGACCTCGTCGCGGCGGCGGAGTATCTGGCGTCGCGGGACATGGCGCCCGGCCTTCTCATCGGCCACTCGCTCGGCGGGGCCGCCGTGCTGAAGGCCGCCGGAGACATCGCCTCGGCGAAGGCGGTCGTCACCATGGGGGCGCCGTTCGACCCCGATCACGTCACCCACAATTTCGCCGACGCGCTCTCCGACATCGCGGAAAAGGGCACCGCCGAAGTGAACCTCGGCGGCAGGCCCATCACGATCGGCCGCGACTTCGTCGAGGACGTGAAGGCCGAAAAGCTGGGGCGGGCGATCGGCGGCCTCGGCCGGGCGCTCCTCGTCCTGCACGCGCCCCGCGACCGGATCGTCGGCATCGACAACGCCGCGAACATCTTCATGGCGGCGAAGCACCCCAAGTCCTTCGTGACGCTCGATGACGCCGACCATCTCGTGACCGATCCCTCGGACGCCGAATACGCCGCCGAAGTCATCGCCGCATGGTCCGGGCGCTATCTCGACCTCAGGCGCCCCGCGCCACCGCCCGGCGCGCCCGAAGGCGTCGTGCGCGTCTCCGAGGCCGATCCCGACGGCTTTCTGCAGGACATCAACTCCGGACCCGCGCACCACACGCTCGCCGACGAACCCGCGTCGTTCGGCGGCACCGACCGCGGCATGTCGCCCTACGGCTTCCTCGCCGCGGGCCTCGGCGCCTGTACCTCGATGACGATCCGCATGTATGCGCGCCGGAAGAAATGGCCGCTGACGCATGTCAGCGTCGACGTGACCCACGACAAGGTCCACGCCCAGGACGCCGCGCAGGTCGACTCCCAGAAGGTCGACCAGTTCCGGCGGGTCGTGCACCTCGAGGGCGAGCTCGACGCCGACCAGCGCCAGCGCCTTCTGGAAATCGCGGACAAGTGCCCGGTCCACCGCACCCTCGGTCACCGGTCCGACATCGTGACCGAACTCGCCGACTGACGGCGGAAACGGAAAGAGGCGCAGCCATCGGCCGCGCCTCTCCCCTTGTCGGAATCCGCTCGCGCGTCAGGCGCGGGCGTTGCCCGCGGCCCTCCAGACGGCCGGCACGAGGAGCGCTGCCAGCGCGAGCTTCAGCGCGTCGCCGAGGAGGAAGTTCGTCATGCCCCACTGCATGACCCAGGCCGCGCCGTTCTCCGCGAGGAAGAGATAGGCCATCCAGGGCATCCCGAAGGCGTAGATGATCGCGTTGCCGATCAGAAGCGCGCCAGCCATCCGCAGCACCGACCGGTCCCAGCCGCGCGAGGCGAGCCGGCCCATCACGCCGGCGGCCACCGCGAAGCCCACGAGGTAGCCGCCCGTCGGCCCCATCATGTAGGCAAGGCCCGCGCCCTCGCCGGTGAACACCGAAACGCCCGCCGCGCCCAGCAGGAGGTAGGCCAGGAGCGTCACGAGACCCAGCCGCGCGCCGTAGGCCGCGCCGATGGTCAGGACCGCGAAGGTCTGCATGGTGATCGGCACCGGCCACATCGGCACCCGGATGTTGGCGGCGAGCGTCAGCGCCGCGACGCCGAGGATCACGAGAATGGCCTGCTTGGCGCGAAGGCTCGCGCCTTCGGACGGTCCGAGGACCTCGCTCAGAACGGGACGCGCGGTGGTGGTGGACATCTGGAGCCTCTCCCCGATTGAATTCGTCTCGTCGACGTTATGGCAGCCCGCCCCGCGCTCGGCAAGCGTGGCTCAGTCGCCCGCGCGGCGGTAATCGGTCGTCATGCGATAGTGCTTGCGCGGCCCCTCCACCCGCCAGACCGACCGCCAGACGGGAAACCGGGCGAAGTCGTAGGCCACGTGGTACCGGTCGGGCGGGCAGAGATGCGTCGTCTCCGGCCGCAAGACACCGAGCGGAACGCTGTGGAACGGCCGCCCGTCCTCGAACAGGCAGTCGAGCCGCCGACCGTCCTGCACCCAGAGATAGCGCCGCGCGGCCCGCACCGGTCCCGGCAGCCCATGCCCCGACAACTCCCCCTCCTCGTCCTGGACAAGCCGCGGGCCGGAGCGCCGGAACACCGCCACGCCCTCGAGCGCGTTCTCGGTCCCGTCGGCGTGGACGATCCGGCGCGACAGCGTCCAGCGCCCCTCCAGTGCGGCAAGTGAGGTCAGCCCGCCCCCCGCCATGTCCGCCCCTTCTTGTTCCCGCGCGTCGATCAGACTAGACGCGGGGCGCGCGCGCAGACAAGAGGCCCGGACATGATCCCCCGCTACTCCCGACCCGACATGGTGGCCATCTGGTCGCCCGAGACGAAGTTCCGCATCTGGTTCGAGATCGAAGCGCACGCCTGCGACGCGATGGCAGAACTCGGCACGATCCCGAAGGAGAACGCCGAAGCCGTCTGGAAGGCGAAGGACGTGGAGTTCGACGTGGCCCGCATCGACGAGATCGAGGCGGTGACGAAACACGACGTGATCGCCTTTCTCACGCATCTGTCGGACATCGTGGGCGCCGACGCGGCCCGCTTCGTCCACCAGGGCATGACCTCGTCCGACGTGCTCGACACCACCTTCAACGTCCAGCTCGCCCGCGCCGCCGACATCCTCCTCGCCGACATGGACGCGCTTCTGGAAGCCCTCAGGCGCCGTGCCTTCGAGCACAAGATGACCGTCCGCATCGGACGCTCGCACGGCATCCACGCCGAACCGACGACGATGGGCCTCACCTTCGCGCGCTTCTTCGCGGAGATGGAGCGCAACCGCGCCCGCCTCGTCCGCGCCCGCGAGGAAATCGCGACCGGCGCGATCTCGGGCGCGGTCGGCACCTTCGCCAACATCGACCCGCGCGTGGAGGAACACGTCTGCGCGAAGATGGGCCTCGCGCCCGAACCCATTTCCACCCAGGTGATCCCGCGCGACCGGCACGCGATGTTCTTCGCCACGCTCGGCGTCATC
>CAYTBD010000097.1:0-7752 GCA_964435755.1 uncultured Rhodobacterales bacterium | reverse complement strand
TGACCAAGGAGGCGATGCCGGTGGTGCGCTACCGCACCCGCGACCTCACCCGCCTGCTGCCGGGCACCGCGCGCGCCATGCGCCGGATCGAGAGGATCGCCGCGCTCTCCGACGACATGATCATCCTGCGCGGCGTCAACGTCTTTCCCACCCAGATCGAAGAGCAGATCTTCAGATGCGTGGGCCTCGCGCCGCACTTCCAGATCGAATTGGGCCGTGAGGGCCGGATGGACGTGATGACCGTGCATGTCGAGTGCCTGCCGGAGTCGTCCGGGCAACCGGCGCGGGATGCATTGGCGAGAGAACTTTCGCATCATATCAAGAGCGTGATCGGCGTCAGCGCCCGGATCGCGGTGCATCTGCCACAGCACGTCTCGCGCTCCGAGGGCAAGGCCAAGCGCGTTGTGGACAACCGGCCCAAGGGCTGATCGGATGACGGACCCCGTCGCGGGGCCTGTCACCCAAGAGGGGAAGGATGCATGGCCCGAACGCGTGCCATCGATTTCGAGGAAAAGCGGCAGAGCCTGCTGAAGAGCGCTGCCGCAGTGCTTGCCGAGCAGGGTATGGACAAGGCCTCCATGGCGCAGATCGCCAGCGAGGCCGGAGTCTCCAAGGCCCTGCTCTACCACTATTATCCCGGCAAGGACTCGCTGATCTTCGGGATCATCGAGGGGCATCTTTCCGCGCTCGATGCGCGGGTCGCCGCAGCGGAGAATGACGGGCTGACACCGGAGGACCGGCTGCGCGCGCTCGTCTGGGCCGTCCTCGACGCCTATCGTGGCGCCGATGATGCCCACAAGGTCCAGATCAACGCGATGAGCGCTCTCACCGACGCGCAGCGCGCAGCGATCACCGCGATCGAGCGACGGATCGTCAAACGGTTCTCCTGCGTCCTGCGCGAGATAAATCCCGGACTCGACACGCCGGAGCGACCGCTTCTCATGCCCGTCACCATGTCGCTCTTCGGCATGATGAACTGGGTGTACATGTGGTTCCGGGAGGGCGGCCCGATCACACGCGAGGACTATTCGGAAATCGCGACGACACTGATCCTCGAAGGCATCAGGGCCGTTCGCTGAACTTCGCCCGCTCCAGCATCAGCGGATCGTAGTCCGGCGCCTCGATCCTGCGGCGGTCGCGCTCCACCTCGCTGAGTGGCTCGGCCGGCACGAGCTTGTATTGCGCCTCGCGTGCGAGTTGCTGGTAGACGCCGGTGCCCCGCGTCTTCCAGTCGATCTCGGTGTCGGTGAGCTCGCGCAGGATCTTGGCCGGCGTCCCCGCGGCCAGATGCGCCGCCGGCACCTCCATCCCTGCCTTGACGAACGCCATGGCCGCGACAAAGGCGTTCTCGCCGACGACGGCCTCGTCCATCACCACGGCATTCATTCCGATCAGGGCGTTGCGCCCGATGCGGCAGCCGTGCAGCACCGCGCCATGGCCCACGTGCCCCGCCTCCTCGATCACAGTCTCGAGGTTGGGGAAGGCGTGCACGACGCAGGTCTCTTGCAGGTTCGCGCCGTCCCCCATCACGATCCGGCCGAAATCGCCGCGCATCACGGCGCCCGGGCCGACATAGCAGCCGGCCCCCACGATCACGTCACCGATAAGAACCGCCGCCGGATGGACGAAGGCCGAGGGATCCACCACCGGCACGATCCCATCATAGGCGTAGACCTGCGCCATCAGCTCCGCTCCTTGGCGACCATCGTGAGTACGTCGTACTGCGCCACGACATCCCCGTCGTCGTTCGTCACCCGGCAGTCCCATCGGACCTCGCCGTAATCGGCCCTCTCGCGCGGATTGATCTCCTTGCAGGTCAGCCGCACCTGCAGCGTGTCGCCCGGATTGACCGGCGACATGAAGCGCAGGTTGTCGACGCCGTAATTCGCCAGCACCGGTCCCGGCTCGGGATCCACGAAGAGTCCCGCGGCGAAGGAGACGATAAGGTAGCCATGCGCCACGCGCCCCTCGAAGAACGGATTGGCCTTCGCGGCCGCCTCGTCCATGTGCGCGTAGAACGTGTCTCCGGTGAACTCCGCGAAATGCTCGATATCCTCCAGCGTCACGGTCCGCTTCTTTGTGACCAGCTGGTCGCCGACACGCAGCTCGGCCAGCGACTTGCGGAAGGGATGCTCGCCGTGCGGGTCGGCATCGGCGCCCTCGGTCCACTGACCGGTGACCGCCGAAAGCAGCCGGGGCGTTCCTTGGACCGCGGTGCGCTGCATGAAGTGCTTGACCCCGCGTATCCCGCCCAGTTCCTCACCGCCGCCTGCGCGGCCGGGGCCGCCATGCACGAGCATCGGCAGCGGAGAGCCGTGGCCCGTGGAGGTCCTGGCGCTGCGCCGGTTGCCGATCAGGATCCGGCCGTGGAACGGCGCCATGCCGAGCACCATCGCCGCCGCTACGTCCTCGTCGTCCGTGAAGACCGACGAGACGAGGGAGCCCTTGCCCATCGCCGCGATCTCCACGGCATCCTCGAGATCGTCGTAGGGCAGCAGCGTCGCGACCGGTCCGAACGCCTCGCATTCGTGGACGACCTTCGCCGCCTTCGGGGCATCGCAGTAGAGCAGGACCGGATTGAGGAAGGCGCCCTTTCGCGGATCGCCCGATACCACGCGCACGTCCTCGGGATCGCCGGCGACGATGCGCGCCTCGGAGGCCAGATCGCGGATCCGAGCCCGGACCTCGTCGCGCTGCGACAGCGACGCCAGCGGTCCCATGCGCACGCCGTCCTCGCCCGGATGGCCCAGCGCCGTGTCCGCGAGCCGCTTGCCCAGCGCCCCGATGGCGGCCTCCGCGAACTCGCGCGGCACCAGCGCCCGCCGGATCGCAGTACATTTCTGCCCCGCCTTTGCCGTCATCTCGCGGGCGACCTCCTTGACGAAGAGGTCGAACTCTTCGGTGCCCGGGCGCGCGTCCGGCCCGAGAATGGCCGCGTTGAGACTGTCGGCCTCCATCGTGAAGCGCGTCGAGTTCTCGACGATCGCATTCGAGGTCTTGAGCTTCCGGCCCGTGTGCGCGGAGCCGGTGAAGGTCACCACGTCCTGCCCTGTCACATGGTCCAGCAAGTCGCCCACCGAGCCTGTCACGAGTTGCAGCGCCCCGTCCGGCAGCAGCCCGGTGTCGATCATCCTGCGCACCATCAATTCGGTAAGATAAGCCGTCTGGCTCGCAGGCTTCACCAGCGCCGGCATCCCGGCGAGCAGGGTCGGCGCGATCTTTTCGAGCATTCCCCAGCACGGGAAGTTGAAGGCGTTGATATGGATCGCAACGCCGCGCATCGGCGTCAGGATGTGCTGCGCGGAAAAGCTGGCGTCCCTGCTTAACGGCTCCACCGGCCCATCGGTCAGCACCTTTGCGTTTGGCAGTTCCCGCCGGCCCTTGGAGCCGTAGCTCAGCAGCGTGCCGATGCCGCCCTCGATGTCGATCCAGCCGTCCTTCCGGGTGGCGCCGGTCAGAAGGCTCTCGGCATAGAACGCCTCCTTGGCCTCCATCAGCGCCTGACCCAGCTCCTTCAGCATCAACGCGCGCTCGTGAAAGGTCATCCTGCGCAGGGCCGGACCGCCACGCTTGCGGCCGTACTCGAGCGCTGCGCCGAAATCGATACCGCTCGAGTCGATCAGCGCGACGGTCTCACCGGTGGCGGCGTCGGCCAGCGGCTTGCCCTCGGCCGCACCGGGGGTCCAGCGCCCGCAGACATAGCTTTCCAGGCGGCGCGGTTCGCGAGCCGTGATATTCATCGCTTCATCCTCTTTTCAGTCGGGCGGGGACCTTTCAGGACAGTCCGAGCGGCGCGAGGCGACGCTCCGTTTCGGCCTTCCAGTCCGCCAGGAGTGTCTCGTTCGGCCGATGACGCAGGCCGAATTTCTTCAGGGTCTCGAAGCGACCCGAGCGCGCCGGGCCGAAGCTCGCGGTGACGCGCGGGTGCCAGTATTCCACCGAGGCGCGTGCCTCGCGCAGCCCATCCTCGTCCGCCACGATCCGGTCCAGACCTTCGAAGCCCAGTTCCACGTGATGCGCCTCACGGGGCGCGATCTCCTGGAAGGCGCTGGCGAGCGGCGCGTAGGACACATGGACCAACTCGCGCAGCGTGACGACGGTGGCGAGGCCCTGAAGCACGTTCATCACGACCGCGTCGACCCAGCCTTGCAGCGGGTAGTGAAAGACGGACAGGCGCATGTCGCCGCCATGCCGGACCTGACCGAGATCCGCGTCGCGCCCGATCCGCGCATCCCACGGCTGGTGGACGGCGTAGCGCGCCATGTCGACGCCGAACTCGGCCATGACCTTGAGCACACGCTCGGCATGGTCCGTCTTTTCCAGCGTGATCCGCGCCGCGGCGATGCGGCTCTTGAGGCCGGGCGCGGCGTTGATCGTGCCCGCGAAACCGGCCGATCCGGCCATCTCGCTGTCCACGAAGCTCGCCATCAGCCTGAGAAGTTCGCCGCGGTACCGGCCCGGTACGTTGTCCGGCGAGGTCAGCACCCCGCCCTGCGCCAGATACTCCTCGATCGGCATCGCCTGTTCGGTCGCGTCCATATGCATTCTCCCTCAGCGGTCGTAGCTGACGACGACCCTGCCGCTCAGCGGGAAGCACTGGCAGGTCAGCACGTAGCCTTGCCGCACCTCGTAATCCTCGAGCGCGTGGTTGGTGACCATGTCGACCTCGCCCTCGAGAACCATGGCCCGGCAGGTGGAGCAGACCCCGGCCTTGCAGGCGTAGGGAGCGTCCAGATCGTTGTCGAGCGCCGCGTCGAGCAGGCTTCGCCCCTCCTTCGGCATCCGGAAAGTTCGTGTCGTCCCGTCGAGCGTGACGCTGGCCTCGGTCGTCCCCCCCGCCTCGGTGGCATGCTTGCTGACGACGGGTTTGGCCGCCCGGCCCGGCTGGCTGGAGGCGAAGAGCTCGAACTTGATCTGCTCATCCGACAGGCCGTGCGCCCTGAGCGCCTTCGCGATCGCGAGCATCATCGGCTCGGGCCCGCAGATGAAGGCGGCATCCACCGTTTCCGGGTCCACCCAGGTCCGGAACAGCAGGTCGACCTTCTTTTCGTCCACACGGCCGGAGAAGAGATCGATCTCCTGAGCCTCGTGTTCGAGCACATGCAACACGGCGAAGCGGCCGAGATAGCTGTTCTTCAGATCCTCGATCTCCTCGCGGAACATGATCGAACTGACCTGGCGGTTTGCGTAGACCAGCGTGAACTGGCTCTCCGGCTCGCGCGCGAGCACGGTCTTGATGATCGACAGGACCGGCGTGATGCCCGAACCGCCGGCGAAACCCAGGTAGTGCCTGCCCTTCGCGGCGTCGAGCGGCATGTGGAAGCTGCCCATCGGCGGCATCGCCTCGAGCGTCGCGCCGGGCGCGAGTTCCTCGTTGGCCCAGGTCGAGAACGCCCCACCCTCGACCCGCTTTATGCCCACCCGGAGCACGCCGTCGTCCTTGCCCGCGCAGATCGAGTAGCTGCGCCGCAGCTCTTCGCCATCGAAATCGCGGCGGAAGGTCAGATACTGGCCTTGCTTGAAGTCGAACGCGGCCGCGTCCTCGTCGCTCGGCCGCAGGGTCACCACCACGGCGTCGCGGGTGTCGCGCCGCACGTCGGTGACTTCGAGAGGGTGGAAACGCGCCATCACGTCCTCAGATGCATTTGAAGTAGTCGAAGGGTTCCAGGCAGACATTGCACTGGTAGCTGGACTTGCAGGGGGTGGAGCCGAACTGGCTCACCTTCCTGGTGTCGGTCGCGCCGCAGCGCGGGCATTCGATCACGAGGTTCGACGTGCCGGCGAGCTTCGAGATCCTGCCGGCAAGCCGCCCGTCGGCGGAGGTTCCGTCCACGGGCGGTGCGATTCCGTAGCCGCGAAGCTTCTCCCGGCCTTCCTTGCTGATCCAGTCCGTCGTCCAAGCCGGTGACAGCTGCCGCTCGAGCCGGAAATCCTGCAACCCCTTCTCACGCAGCTTCGACTCGATTTCGAAGTTGATGACACTGGTCGCGGGACAGCCCGAATAGGTCGGCGTCACCGTCACCACCAGCGTGCCGTCATCATAGCCGACGTCGCGGATGATGCCGAGTTCGGTGAGCGAGATGACCGGGATCTCCGGATCCGGGACTTCGGCCAGCCAGCGCCACACCTCGTCCGTGGAGGGCAGAGTGGTCGTCGACATGAGCCCCCTCCCTACCAGGTTGCGCCCGGATAGGCGCGCTGGAGAAACTGCATCTCGGCGAGGATGAAGCCCAGATGCTCCGTATGGATGCCGCGCTTGCCGCCCTTGTGGGCGTAGCCGTGCTCCGGCTTGTGCAGTGTCGCCTGACGCAGCACCTCGGTCACCGTCGCCTCCCAGGCCTCCTTCAGGTCGCTCGGGTCGGGCGCTATGCCCGCCGCGGCGACGGCACGGTCGTGATCGTCGGCGACGAACATCTCGCCGGTATAGGGCCAGCAATCGTCAAGCGCCTCCTGCATCCGGCGGTGGCTTTCGGCCGTGCCGTCGCCAAGCCGGACCACGAGGTCGGCGGACCGTTCCAGATGGTAGGCCACCTCCTTGATCGCCTTGCCGGCGATCTCGGCGACACGCGCGTCGGAGGACCGGGTCAGCCGCGACAACATCTCGTGATGCCAGACGTCGAACAGGAACTGACGCATCAGCGTCTGGCCGAAATCGCCGTTCGGCCGCTCGACCAGCAGCAGATTGCGAAAGCCCGACGCATCGCGCAGATAGGCAAGGTCATCGGCACTGCGGCCCTTGCCCTCGACCTCTCCGGCGAGGCCAAGCCACATCTGGGTCTGCCCGATCAGATCGAGCGCCAGGTTGGCCAGCGCGATGTCCTCTTCCAGCACGGGCGACTTGCCGCACCATTCCGAAAGACGGTGGCCGAGGATGAGGCTGTTGTCCCCCATCCGAAGGAGGAATTCGGTCAGGGCGGCCCGGTCGACCGCCGTCTCCGTCTCTGCCATCACATGTGCCCCACTTCGTCGGGAATGTCGAAAAAGCTGGGATGCCGGTAGACCTTGCTGTTCGAGGGCTCGAACAGGGGTCCTTTCTCGCTCGGGCTTGAAGCCGCGATGTGGTCGGACTTCACCGCCCAGATGCTCACGCCCTCGTTGCGCCGGGTGTAGACGTCACGGGCGTTGCGGATCGCCATCTCGGCATCCGGGGCATGCAGGCTGCCGACATGGCGATGGTTCAGCCCGTGCTGGCCGCGGATGAAGATCTCCCACAACGGCCATTCGGACCGTCTGGTCTTTTCCTTCGGCTCGGGCGTGTCGGGATAGGGGGAGGAACTGACGGAGCTCATTCTGCGGCCACCTTTGCATTTGCGTGTTTCTCGGCGTGGGCCATCAGGCCGTCGCGAAACCATGCACCCTCTTCCCAGGCGCGGATGCGCGTCTCCATGCGCTCCTTGTTGCACGGGCCGTTTCCCTTGATGACCTCGAAGAACTCGGACCAGTCCGGCTCGGTGAAATCGTAGCCGCCCTTTTCCTCGTTCCACTTCAGGTCAGGGTCGGGGATGGTCAGGCCGAGATATTCCGCCTGCGGCACCGTCTGGTCGACGAATTTCTGCCGAAGCTCGTCATTGGTATTGATCTTGATCTTCCAGGCCATCGACTGCGCGGAGTGCACGCTGTCCTTGTCCGAGGGCCCGAACATCATCAGCGACGGGTACCAGAAGCGGTCGAGCGCGTCCTGCGCCATCGCCCGCTGCTCCGGCGTGCCCCGCGCCATCTTCATCATGATGTCGTAGCCCTGCCGCTGGTGGA
>CAYTBD010000096.1:6326-7794 GCA_964435755.1 uncultured Rhodobacterales bacterium | reverse complement strand
ACCATCGAGAACGACCGACACGAGGCTGCCGGGAAAATCGCGCATGAAATGCTGTCCGAGCTGCGCGCCGTAGGACGCCCCATAGTAGACGATCCTGTCATAGCCCAGCGCCTGCCGCGCCGCGTCGACGTCGGCGGCGATCCTGACACTGTTGTACTGGTCGAGATCGATCCCACTGTCGCGCGCATCCGCCACGCAGGCGGCAAGCGCCGCGCGGCCGACGTCGAGCGACTGTATCTCGTCGAGCCCCTGTTCATAGGTGCTCCAGGACAGGCCATACAGCTTCGGACAGTCGAGGTTTGGGATCGCGTTGGGCGTACCGCGCTGGTCGATGAACACGACATCCCGGTGGTCGAGGATCGTTCCCAGGAACGCGTCGGAAAAGAGCATCAGGGTGTCCGGCTTGATGAACGTGTCCCCAGGTCCGCCCGCCAGCATGAAGAGCGGCTCCTTCGGATCGTCCGTTCTTGCCGGCAGTCGAAGGAAGCCGAGCTTTATGTCGGGGCTATCGGCCCGATCCGGGTTCTCCGGCACGATCACGTATCCGCACTCCTGATCGACGGCGGGCGCCTCGTCCGGCGTGGTGAAGAAGCAGGCGTCGAGCGTCTCGACGGTCGCCTGAGCGTTCGCGGGTGCGCTCGATGCCAATGCGTGGAGGGAGAGTGCGAAGGTCCAGGCCAAGCTCGCCGCGAAAGAGGCAGGAAGCCGGTCGTCGAAGACGTGGGTCACGGTGCGACTCCTTGAATGCCCGTCGCAGGACGGTGCTGCGACGGGACATACTTCACTTGTTCCGGTGTCAGTTTACGGCGGTGACTTCGGCCACCACGCCATTGTCGGATGTCAGGCAGCGGAAGGTCTGGCCCTCGGCTGTCAGCATGACGATCGTGTTGGCTTCGGAGAATTGCGAACTCGTGACCGTGGCAACCGCGCGTCCGAAGTTGCTGTTCACGGCTTGGGCACAGGCGAATTCGGCCTCTGCGCTGCCGCTGCGCAGCGCAACGGTCTCCTCGGTTTCGACGCAGGCGCCGAGCGCGGCGGTCGCCGCGAGGACCATTAGGGTTCGCTTCATGGTTTTGTCTTCCCTGCTTGAATGAACGACGCATACGTACCGGGGGCAGTCGTAACCGAAAAAGCACCGTTGCCGGCGCATGTCGTCTCTTGCCGTCAGTTCGCGAATTCGCTGAACACGGTGACGCTTCCATCGCCTTCCATCCGGCAGCTCCAGTTCTGGCCTCCGACGTCGAGCACCAGAAGCGGGCCTCCGCCCGTGCGGATGCGCTCGGCGATATTGATGTCAATGGCGGGGAAGCCGGTGAGCCGCGCCGCCTGATCGATGCAGGGTGCGATCATCGCATCGAATTGCGCGTCAGTTCCGCTGGGCCCGTCGTTCACAACGGTTGAACCGCCGGTGTCCTCGACGCAGCCGGCAAGCGCCGCAAGCGCGGTCGCCGCGATTATCGTCCTGATC
>CAYTBD010000096.1:0-6316 GCA_964435755.1 uncultured Rhodobacterales bacterium | reverse complement strand
GTAAATTCCCAATTTGAAAGCAATTCACAACATCCTGATCGTGTTGTTCATGCCGTTCCTTTCCTTTTTTGTGTCTTCATGTCTCAGCGGACGAACGATGTGCGCGACCTGGCGCGGCTCGGCCACGAGAGACCTGCACGGGTTGACCATTCAAAACCTCATGGAAAGTCGGAGGCTTGCGCCGTGGTCGGTGCGGTCGGTGGAACCCGAGAGGTCGTAGCCGAGCCTCAGTGCCGACCTCTCGCTGATCGCGACCGTCGCGCCGAGGGAAAGGTTCAGGCGGTCTCTCGCCTCGTCCGGGCCTGCACTGGTCAGCACCGTGTTCGTCGCGTCGCCCGCGTAGGTTCCGCGGAGCCCAGTCGATGTGTCGGCGAACTCGTGCTCCCAAGCCAACGCGCCGGACCACTCGACCGGGGTCTGCCATACAACCTCCGACTTTCGCACCTCAACGCCAAGGCTGGCCTTCAGGCTGTCACGTGTCGCGCTGTCAGCCGTGAAGTCTTCTGCGCCACTTCCGCTCTCCGAATAGCCGTCCTGGTCGAGCCGGCTCGCCTCGAGACCAACCAGCGGGGTAATCGTGAGGCCGCCACCCATGTCCGCCCAGCGGCGGCCTTCCACGGCCATGGAGGTCTGGCGCGCGTCGACCGAAGCCCTCGCCATGCCGCTCATCACGGTCGTGCGGGAGGTGTCGACCTCGTCGAACGACACGCCAAGCCAGCCGCGCAGGTCGAATGCGCCCGGCTGCCATTCTGCCCAGAGCAGGCCGCCTTGCCGGGTCAGATCGCCGGTGCCGCTGCCGTCGGCCAGGGACAGATCGCCGGTTTCCCGAAGATAGGCGACGCCGACCTGGATGTCGTCGGAGACGCCGTAGGCGAAGCCCAGAAGGCCTGATCCTCCCTCGAACTCCGTCCCCGGCAGCGCCCCGTCGGCGTCGAGGTTCGTCGAGGCGTAGGTTCCGCCAACCACGGCGCAGGAACGGCCTATCCCGATTGTCAGATCGCAGCGCGGCCGGGGCATGCCTGCCGGGAGGACGAAGGGAGCCGGTGCCGATCCTGTAATGACAGGTGTTCCGGGGCCGCGCAGGACGAGCCAGACATCCTCGGTCGAACCGGACCCGCTCAGGTATTCAAGGGTTGTACCGCTGTTCGACAGGGCCACGAAATTCCCGGTCACGCCGCCGTCCGCGCGCAGGATCAGGTAGCGCAGTTCGCGGTTGGTGTTGCCTGGAAGGTCAAAGGCATCGCCGAAGCTCGCTGGCGTGCCGAGGGGACGCAACACGACCGTTGCCGAGGGCGAAAGCGCGGCCGTGCCCGAGACGAGTATGAGGTCTGCGTCCTGGTCAACAGGCGCGAGGCCCGCGTCGAGCGCGACGGTGCGACCGCGCAGGCTCTGCCCGCTGCCGGAAGCGACAAGGGGCGCACCGGCGCCGGGCGCCCGGTATTCCATCTCGTATTGCCCGGCGGTGGAGAGCGACCCAAAAGAGAGCGTTCCGATCGAGTTGCCAGGCGCGAGCGTGCCGCCCGTGACCACCGTCACGGCGCCGCCCACGGAGCCGTTGCCCGCGAGCCGACCGTTTGCGAGCAGGTCCAGATCGCCTGCGACGGACCCCTCGAGGTTCAGCGTGCCGGAGCCGACCGTCGTCTTCCCGGTGTAGCTCTGCGCGGCGGAAAAGGTCACCGTCCCGTTGCCGGCCTTGACCACCTCGCCGGTTCCGGAAATCACGTCCGAGAAGATGCCGTCAAAGCCTTGCGCAAAGAATACCCTGCCGTTGTTGGTGATCGCGCCAGGCAGGCTTGCGGTCGTTCCGAAAAGCGCACCCCCGGAGACGGTCGTCGTTCCGGTGTAGGTGTTCGCGCCTGCAAGCTGCAGAGAGCCTGTCCCTGACTTCACGACATCCCCGCTTCCGGAAATCACGCCGCTGTAGAGGTCGTTCGAGCTCTGGTCGAACTCCAGCGTGGCGTTGTTGACGACGTCTCCGTTCAGCGCGGATGCTTCGACGATCAGCCTGCCGACCTCGACCGTCGTGGTCCCGGTATAGGTGTTCGCGCCCGTCAGCGTCAGCGTTCCCGCGCCGGCCTTGATGACGGCGCCCGTCCCCGAAATCACGTTCGCGAAGGTACCATCGACGCTCTGCGCGAAGATCAGCGTCGCGTTGTTGACGATCGGGCCGGGAAGGCTGGCCGCCGATCCGAACACGCTGCCCTCCGAGATGGTCGTGGTCCCGGCATAGGTGTTGAGACCAGTTAGGGTGAGCGAGCCGGCGCCTGTCTTGAAGACATTTCCACTTCCCGAGATTACGCCGGCATAGCTCCCGCTGCTGCTCTGCGCGAACTCGAGGGTCGCATTGTTGACGACATTCCCCGGAAGGGCGGCCGGACCGGCGATGAGCCTGCCTGCCGAAATCGTGGTGCCGCCGGTGTAGGTGTTCGAACCCGTCAGCGTGAGCGCCCCGGCACCGGACTTGACGACATCGCCGCTTCCCGAGATCTCGCTGGCGAAGGTGCCGGCGCCGGTCTGGGCAAACTCGAGCGTGGCGCTGTTCACCACGTTGCCTGGGAGTGCGGACGCTCCCGCGACGAGCCTCCCATCCGAAATCGTCGTGCCGCCGGCGTATGTGTTCACGCCGGTCAGCGTGAGCGCGCCCGCGCCCGTCTTCAACACGGCACCCGTCCCCGAGATGACGCCGCCAAATGTCGTGTTCGTCGGCAGCCTGAAGTCGAGCGTGGCGTTGTTGACCACGTCGCCCTGAAGCGCCGACGGGGCGACGGCGAGCGTCCCTTCCGAAACGAGCGTGCCGCCGGTATAGGAGGTCGCGCTCCGGAGAAAGAGCGTGCCGGTCCCCCGTTTCTCGATCCCGCCTGTGCCCGACACGTCTCCGAAGGTCTGCACGAAACCCGTACCCGCGATCGACAGGTCGAGTTGGTCGTTCAGGACGACATCGGTTTGCAGCAGGAGCCCGCCGTTCCCCAGGCGCGAGAGGCCGGCGCTTCCCGAGGAGACGTCGAAGGTCAGTGCGTTCGGCCCGGACAGGGTGTAGGTCTGGCCGCCCTGAACTGCGAGGGCGCCGAGGGTTACCGGCACGTCGAGCGTGATCGTGCGCGGCGCCGTGATGACCGGTCCGAGGAGGGCGGACGCATCGACGCCGTCCGGAACCGCAGCCGGGCTCCAGTTCCCGGCCGTGCCCCAGTCGCCATCGGCGTCTACCGCCCACGACTGAGCGCCCGCGGGCGTGCCTGCCGCGAGGGCGGAAAGGGCGACGCCGAGCGCCGCGCCACAGGTTCCCTCGCGAAGCTTGCGCATCGTCTTCATGTTTATTTCTCCCGCTGCCGGCTACGGATCACCTGCCGGTTCTCGCGGACGTGACGCAGTGAGTTGATCCGACAGGATCCCTGCCGGGTTGGGGATGTCGCCGCGCTCCATGGCACGGTCTAATTGATCGAGACATCGAGATTGTAGCCAACCGTCTTGTCGGTATCGCGGTCGTTGCCCATCAGGTAGAGGCGGACGACGTAGGCGCCGCTCTCTGGGAGGGTTAGAGTGACGCCGGAATTGCCGTCCATCGACGAGTTGTAGATCGCTTCCCCTGCGCTTCCCGGCGGCAGGACATTGAAGTAGATCGTCCCGTTGCCATTCGTGCCGTCGACGCTCAGGTCGAGATAGAGCGTCTGCCCTGCATTGGCGCGAAGGCTGTAGTCGAAGTACTCGCGCCCGACGATTGCCCCTTCGAGCATCGTGCCGTAGGCGCCGGGAGGAAACGTGACCTCGGCCGCCGTCGCGGACGCTGGCGGCATAGATGATCCGCCCGACGCGTCCATGTGCGGGCTTCCCTCTCCGCGCACGAAGGCGGGCCACGCCTGCCCGTCGGCGAAAAAATCGACCAGCGTGTCGCCGGCCCGGTTGTACGAGCACTGGAAGTCGGAACTCCGGTTTTCGAGGTAGATCGTCCCGTTGACGGCATGCGTGCCATCCGTGCGCTGACCTTGGTACGTGGTCTCGGAGCGGGCCTCGAAGTCCTGGTAGAAGATCTGCGAGTTGTTCTGGCAGTCCTCTGTCATGTACTCGGGCGACTGTGCCGAGGCGGGGCCTGCGACCGCAGCCAGGGCCCAGACCGCCAATGTGAGGTGACGTGTCGTCCGCCGCTCCGGATTCCCCCGCGGACTCACAGGAAACCCTCGTCCGTGAGGGATTCGATTCCGGCCGTTGTTCCGTCGCTGTAGGCAATGCACCGCCACCGCGCACGCTGCTCGCCGACGCCCACGATGACCTCGGTCCCTGCCTCCGAGAAGCTGGAGCCAAGAAGAACAACGTCGGGGTTGTTAGTCGTGCGCGTCACGTCTCGCAGGCAGGCCTGCTCCGCGACCGTGGGCATGGATGTCGTCGTCGTTTCTTCGACGCAGCCGGCAAGTGCGACGAGCGTCACGCCGGCAAGGGCGAATATCTGAATTCTTTTCAAGGTCTGTCTTCCTTCTCATGTCCGCCGGTATCCGGCTTTCCCTCGTCACCCAGAGCACCAATCGCGGGATTGCAGCTCCGCGATGGTAGACACGACGCAAGAGCCGCTCCGACGGCTGCTTGCCGCACTCTTGCGCGGCAAGGCAACGGCACCGTCGCCTGAGGTGACAAGCGCACTGTCGGCGAGGCGGCTGCGCATCGCTATCCGAATGGCGAAGGGGTCGTCCGGAATGCGAAGCTTCCGGCGCGAATTCCTTCGAGAGTGTGAGGTACGGGTGCGCACGGTTCCCGGAACTCGACGCAGTGTCTCTCGGCTAATGTCGGCGACGTGGCGTGATCCGGCGCCGCAACGTGTCGGACGGTGCTTCACCAAAGGCGCGGCGATAAGCGGCTGCGAAGCGGCCGAGGTGGGTGAAACCTGCCGACATCGCCGCGTCCGTGACGGACGTGCCGTCGTCGGAAGCCATGAGAAGACTGCGCCGCGCTTCATCGAGCCGGATCCCGACGAGCGCGTCGCGCGGCGACTGACCCCTATGCTCGCGGAAGGCCATCTGTAGCGAGCGGACGCTCACCCCGAGGTCGCGCGCGACGTCGGTCACTGAAAAGATGTCGTCAAAACGATGGCGCATGATCGCTTCGGCGTCCTGCACGCGCCGTTCGCCCGCGCTCTTCGCACGGGCGAGTTCGCCATTGCGGACGAGCGCGTCCCGATAGAGTTCTGCGAATATGACGCCCGCGGATTGAAGCACCCGCGCCGATGCAAGCGGAGAGCCGGGGCGTGACAGCATCTGGAAGAGATAGAGCACAAATCCCTGCAGTTCCGTTGTTTCGGGGATGATGTGCCCCTGCGAAGGTCGGGGCTCGGCTTCGAACGGATCCTCAAGGAGCGTCGGTGGTATCAGGACGACGCTTTCGAATATCCCTGATCTGGGCGCTATCGTGCGGGTGGTGCGGGCTTCGGCAGTGAGAAGCGCCCCCCGCAGGCTCTTCAGCGCATGCTGCGACCGCCGGTAGGTCAGGCTCATGCTGCCTGCCAAAGGGAGGTGATAGCTCCACTTGGATGCGTTCACGAGATCGATGTCGTGGCCCGTTGTCTCCACTCTCCAAAGGTCGATCCCCGATGGTCCGAGTTTGCCCCCGCTCCACCGCGCCCACGGCCGGTCCACCTGGGTCAGTCGCAGGTTGCCCGTATTCGGAAACACGGCAGGGCGATGCGCCTGCAACCTCGGGTGCTGTCCGATCTCGTCGGAGATGCTGAAGAACTTGTCTGTCTTCATGAGCCCGCGCTGCACCGGGTTTGGATTGCTATTGCCAGCATTCTATCGAACGAAGCAGGAGGCTTGTTGAAGAATCTCAGCGATGCACATGCTCCGGACAGTTGAACCTTGTGCATACGTGAGGCTGTGCATTGACGCTCCAGGACCGCGAAGACCGGAAGCGACGAGACGTTTCGCATTTCGGATACCTCCATCGCGGATCGGATTGCGAGTCCGATGTTTCTCCACGAGCCTCTGGTCCTGCTGCCAAGGTCAATTCGATTCGATTCCCTCGGTCGGAATGGCAAGGCTGCGGAGTCGAGGCAAGCTGAGTGGAGCCGGAAAAATCGCGATTTCGCGGGAAGGTTGCGCGGTCGACGGTAGAACTGGCGGACAGGAAGCTTGCTCGCTCGCTCTGTCCGGCCCGCAACCCGCCCCCCAGCCGGGACGCGGGCCGGACCCCCTTATGCCCTGCGCCCTCGTGGATCAGGATGCAGCTCGAACCGGGCCTCCCGGAAGCGCGGCATCGGCTGGGATGTGCGAGGTCGCGGGAAGGGGAGCGCCCTGTCCCGCCAATGCTGACTTCGACCGGTGCTTATGACCGGTAC
>CAYTBD010000095.1:0-7874 GCA_964435755.1 uncultured Rhodobacterales bacterium | reverse complement strand
GGCGCGGGCATAGCCCCAGGCCACGGCGTCGTGACGCGCGGTGCCCGCGCGCGGCTGCCAGAGCGCGCCGAGCACAGGGTAGCGCGGCCCGCGCGTCTCGATGATCGGGCAGAGTTCCTTGACGCGCTCGGGGCCGACGTACTCGGTCTCGACGCCCTGAAGCGCGTTGGCGTGGGCGGTGCGCAGGTAGCCGCGGACCTCGTGCTCGGTCTGGGCGAGCATCATGACGCCCCGCGGGCTGAACATGATGTTGTAGTTGAGGTCCTGGCTCAGCGTCTCGTAGAGCGAACGGCTCTTCTCGTAGATCGCCGCCGAGGGATCCTGAAGGTAGTTGGACCGGATGATCGTCGTGTTGCGGCCGGTGTTTCCGCCGCCGAGCCATCCCTTCTCGAGGACCGCCACGTTCCTCAGCCCGTGATTCTTGCCGAGATAATACGCCGTGGCGAGCCCGTGCCCGCCCGCGCCCACGATCACGGCGTCGTATCTCTTCCCGGGGTCCGGCGACGCCCAGGCGCGCTCCCACCCGCGGTGGTTGCGGAGCGCCTCTCGGGCCACGGCGAAGACGGAATAGCGTTTCATAGGCGCACGAATCCCCTGCCCGGGCCACCTGCCCGGCCCTCCGTTTCTGACGGCTCCCGGGACGCGCGCCAAGACGGGTGCGGCAGGATGCAGCAAAATACGACATCGTGTCCGCGCCCCGGTGCCGCAGGGGGTTTCGTCCGCTGCGCCCGGGTTATAGATCAGACCTCGGAGGATCGCAGGTATGATGTTCTGGATCGTGGCATTCCTGATGACGGCGACGGTGGCGGCGCTCGTTCTGCTCGCGCTGTGGCGCGGCGGCGAGGAGCAGCGCGCCGCGGAGGCCGACGTTCGGGTCTACAAGGATCAGCTGACCGAAGTCGAACGCGACCTCGCGCGCGGCACGATCTCCGAGGCGGAGGCCGCCTCCGTGCGGATCGAGGTGTCGCGCCGGCTGCTCGAGGCGGACCGGAACGCGCGGGCAGGCACTGCGGAGGGGGCCGCGCCGAAGGCGGTCACGATGGCGGGTGCGGTCGCCATGGGCGTGTTCGTCGTCGCAGGCGCATTCGGGCTCTACAGCGCGCTCGGCGCGCCCGGCTATCCGGACCTGCCGCTCGCGAGCCGGATCGCGGCGGCGGAGGATGCCAGGCTGAACCGGCCGAGCCAGGCCGAAGCGGAGGCCGAGGCGCAGAGCATGCCACGGCTTCCCGCCCAGGCGAGCGACGAGTATCTCGAGCTGATGGACAAGCTCCGCGCCGCGGTGGCGGAGCGCCCGGATGACCTTGCCGGTCAGAGGCTGCTTGCCCGGAACGAGGCGGCGCTGGGCAACTTCGCGGCCGCGCAGAGGGCGCAGGCGAACGTGATCGCGCTGCTCGGAGACGCCGCGACGGCGCAGGATTACGCCGATCACGTCGACCTTCTTGTGCTGTCGGCGGGCGGTTACGTGTCCCCTACGGCCGAGGCGGCGCTGACGCAGGCGCTCGAACGCGACCCGTCGAACGGGGCGGCGCGGTACTATTCGGGGCTTCTGATGGTCCAGACCGGACGGCCCGATATCGGGTTCCGCCTCTGGCGCGCGCTTCTGGCGCAAAGCCGGCCCTCCGACCCGTGGGTGGGCCCGATCCGCGCCCAGATCACGGAGTTGGCCCGGATCGCGGGCGAGAAGGATTTCGAATTGCCGCCGTTGGGCGCCGCTCCCGCCGAGACGGGACGCGGACCGAGCGCCGAGCAGATGGAGGCCGCCTCCGAGATGTCGGCGGAGGAGCGCACGCAGATGATCCGCGGCATGGTCGATGGCCTCGCCGACCGGCTGGCGAACGACGGCGGCCCGCCCGAGGACTGGGCGCGACTGATCGGGGCGCTGGGCGTGCTGGGCGAAACCGATCAGGCCCGCGCCATCGCGGACGAGGCCGAGCAGGTCTTCAACGGCAACGACACCGCGCTTTCGATGATCGCGGAGGCGCGGATGCGGGCGGGAGTCAATTGATCTGCCCGACGATCGAGGCATTCGCGGAGGCCCTGCCGCCGGTGAGCGCGCTCGCCGGGCTCGACTACGGCGAAAAGACGATCGGCGTCGCGGTGTCGGACCGGATGCGGTCCGTGGGGACGCCGCTGGAGACGATCCGGCGCACCCGGTTCTCCGCCGACGCCGCGCGACTGCTGGAGATCGCGGCGGCGCGGGAGATCGGCGGGTTCGTGATCGGCCTGCCGCTCAACATGGACGGAAGCGAGGGGCCGCGCTGCCAGTCGACGCGGGCCTTCGCCCGAAACCTCGAACGACTGACGCCCCTGCCCGTCGTCTTCTGGGACGAACGGCTGTCGACGGTCGCAGCCGAACGGGCGCTGCTGGAGGCGGATGCGTCACGGAAGCGCCGCGGACAGGTGATCGACCACGTCGCGGCGGGCGTCATCCTGCAGGGCGCGCTCGATCGGCTGCGGAACGTGAGGGTCCGGCATGAGTGACGACGTCTGGAAGCGGGACGAGATCGACTCTCCCTGCATCAAGCTCTGCGTGATCCATCCCGAGGCGCGGATATGCGCGGGCTGTTTCCGCACGATCGACGAGATCGGCGGATGGAGCCGCATGTCGCCGGAGGACAGGCGGCGGGTCATGGAGGACCTGCCCGAGCGCGCGTCGCGGCTGAAGGCGCGCCGCGGCGGACGCGCGGGCCGCGCGCGAGGAACCTGAAACGGTCGCCACGTCGGGCGGAGCCAGCAACCGGACGGCGCGTGCAAGGCCGCAGGGCGGCCCATATCCGGAAGCGGCCCTGATCGCGTGGCCCGCCCGCGCCCGGCTGCGGTCATCCGCGGGCAACATCGTCCAGCCGGTCTCCGACGGTCGCCGCCGGTCAGGCACTCGCCCGCTCCGGCGTCTCGGGCACACGGGAGAGCGCGGCCTCCACGACCTCCGGGCCGGCACCGTCGCGCGTCGCGTGTTCGGAAAGGTGCCGCCGCCATGCCCGCGCGCCGGGACGCCCCGCGAAGAGCCCGAGCATGTGCCGGGTGACGGCGTGAAGCCGCTGCCCCCGCCCCAGCTCGCGCTCGATATAGGGCAGCATCGCACGGGCGATCTCGTGCGGCGTGCGGTCGGCCAGGCGCTCGCCGAAGATCACGCGGTCGGCGGGCAGAAGGATGTCCGAGGGCGTGTGGTAGGCCGCGCGGCCGATCATCACGCCATCGAGACCGGCATCGAGGACGGCCTTCGCCTCGTCGAGCGTTCCGATCCCCCCGTTGAGCGAAACATGGAGATCCGGAAAGGCCCGTTTCATCTCGTGGACCAGCGCGTGGTCGAGCGGCGGCACCTCGCGGTTCTCCTTCGGGCTGAGGCCCTCGAGCCACGCCTTGCGCGCGTGGATGGCGACCCGCCGGACACCCGCCTCCCGGATCCGGGCGAGGAAATCGGGCAGGACGTCGCGCGGCTCCTGATCTTCGACGCCGATACGGCACTTGACCGTGACCTCGACCGACGACGCCGCGATCATCGCGCCCACGATCTCGGCGACACGCGCCGGCGTCTCCATCAGAACCGCACCAAAGCATCCCGACTGCACGCGGTCGGACGGGCAGCCGACGTTGAGGTTGACCTCGTCATACCCCTCGGCGGAGGCGATCCGCGCGGCCTCGGCCAGCTCGCGCGGATCCGATCCGCCGAGCTGCACCGCAACCGGGTGCTCCGCCGGATCGAAGGCGAGAAGATGCGTGGCCCCGCCCCGCACGAGCGCGGGCGCGGTCACCATCTCGGTATAAAGAAGCGCATGGCGCGACATCAGACGGTGGAAATACCGGCAATGCCTGTCAGTCCAGTCCATCATCGGGGCCGTAGACAATCTAGCGTGTTGATTTATTTGCATTTTTTGTGTATCTTCAAACTGTTGGCGGCGGATGTGGCTCGCGCTGGACTACGCCCCGATATCCCCGAATTCGCCCCGTCTCACGACGACTCATTGCACACATGAGCGCACACGAAAATGGCCTCCATCTACCCGCGCTCCCCTCCGGTGCCTGACCCGCGTCCAGATCAGGCGAAAGGCTGGCTCACGCGGCGAGACGGCTCGAGGCCGCGACGACGCCCATCGCTGGGCCCTGCCCGAGCGGAGACACGGGTCGATCAGGGGCTGGCGCCTTGGCGACCTCGCAGGCCTCATATAACCGATATGTGCGAGGTAGGGAAACCGCCGCGGCGCGAGCCAGGGCCGCCACGCTCACGACGCTCAGTTGCCGGGACTGCACATAGTCGGGCCGACCGGCGATTGCCAAAGTGCTTTCGATTCGCTATCAGTTGCCCATGACCTGTGAACCGCACACACCGGATCGCATCGCGGAGATGCTCTTTCATGTCGGGCGCGCGGCGCAGAGCGAGGACGCGCGCTCCGAGCTGACCGCGGCGCAGTGGACCTGCCTGCGCTTCTTCGCGCGGGCGAACGGCAGCACGCGGACCCCGTCGGCCTTCGCCAGCTTTCAGGCGACGACGCGGGGCACCGCCTCGCAGATCATCAAGTCGCTGGAGCGTCGGGGGTTGGTGACGCGGACCCGCTCCGAGCGCGACCGGCGCAGCGTCTGCTTCGACCTGACCGAGCAGGGGCGCGCGATGCTCGCGCGGGATCCGTTGCGCGGCCTTGTCGGCCTGATCGCCGGTCTTGGGGATGCGGAAAGCGCGCGCTTCCTGATGACCTTGTCGAGACTGGCCTTCGCGCTCGCCGTCCAGCGCGACGCCCCCGCCTTCGGAAGCTGCCGGGACTGCAGTCATTTCGGCAGGTCAGGGGACGCGGCCTACTGCGCCTGCATGGCGGCGGAACTGGCGGCCGACGATATGCACAAGCTCTGCGCGAGCTACACGCCGGCCCTCGGGGCACGGAGCCAGGGAGAGCGAGATGGCGCAGCCTGAAAACACCAACGCCCCCCGCATGATCGCCATCAGCAGCGGCAAGGGCGGGGTCGGAAAATCCACGGTCACCGCCAACATCGCGGTGGCCATGGCCGACGCCGGCCTGTCCGTCGGCGTGGTGGACGCCGACGTCTATGGCCCGTCGATTCCGCGAATGCTGGGGATCGCCGCGACGAAGCCCGCCATGTCGCCGGACCAAAAGGTCATCCCGGCTGTGGCGCACGGCGTCAGGGTCATCTCCATGGCGATGCTGACCGACGACGACGCCCCCGCGATCCTGCGCGGACCGATGGTGACCAAGTACCTGCAGATGTTCGTCCGCCAGGTGGACTGGGGCGCGCTGGACGTGCTGCTGCTGGACCTGCCGCCGGGCACCGGGGACATCCAGCTGACGCTGGCCCAGGCCTTTCCGCTGTCTGGTGCCGTGGTGGTCAGCACGCCCCAGGACGTGAGCCTCAAGATCGCGCGGCGCGGCCTGCGGATGATGGAACAGGTCAACGTGCCCGTCCTCGGCGTGATCGAGAACATGAGCGGTTTCACCTGCCCCTCCTGCGGCACGGTCACGCATATCTTCCACCAGGGCGGCGGCGAGGCCATCGCGCAGGAACTGGGCGTGGCGTTCCTCGGCAAGGTGCCGCTCGATCCTGCCATCGTCGATTGCGGCGACGAGGGGCGGCCGCTGGTGCGTGCCGCGCCCGACAGCCCGGCGGCGCAGGCCTACCGGCACATCGCCGCCGTGCTGGCGGGAACCGGCGGCGATGCCGCGGGGATCGCCACGCCGTTCGCGTGGTCGCTCACAGACGGGTCCGGCAAGCCCGCGCAGGCAAGGGCAGAGGCCGGCGGACCGGCGGATCGCCTTGCCGGGCTCGACCATGACGGCGGCGCGCTGATCCTGCGCTGGGCCGACGGCGCCGAACAGCGTCTGGCCGACCGCGACCTGCGTCTTGCCTGCCAATGCGCGCAATGCCGCGACGAGATGAGCGGCGCGCGGCTCCTCCAACCCGGGAACGTGCCGCTCGATCTGGCGATAACGCGGGTCTGGAGCGTGGGGAACTACGCCTTGGGCATGGCCTTCAGCGACGGTCACGACACCGGCATCTACACCTTCAAGGCGCTTCGCGCGATGGCCGGCACGGAGCTCGAGGATGTCTGAGACAGCCACCCGCCGGCGCATCCGTGCACAGGCATCCGCCGGCGACGCCAACGTGATGGCGTTCGTTCTTGACGCGCCGGTCCAGCCGGGCCGCTCGGGCCGCTTCGACGCCGAAGGCGACGCGCCGCGGCCGCCGCTTGCGCGCGCGCTTTTCGATGTGCGCGGCGTTCACCACATGGAGGTCGCCGGCCCGACGATCTGGGTTCAGAAAGAGCCCGAAGCGGATTGGGCGACGCTGAAGCCGGCCATCGCCACGGCGATCCGGCATGTGCTCGACGAAACCGACGCGCCGCTCGGGCGGGACGATACGCCCGATGACGTCGATCCCGATGTCGCGCTCCTGAAGGACGTCGAGGCTTTGCTGGACCGGCAGGTCAATCCCTCCGTCGCCGCCCATGGCGGTCATATCGCGGTGGACAGGGTCGAGGCTGGCACGGTCTATCTGCGCATGTCCGGCGGCTGCCAGGGCTGCGCGGCCTCGGCGGCCACCCTCCGGCAGGGAGTGGAGCGGATGCTGCGCGCCGCCCTTCCGCAGATCGGCGAGATCGTCGACGTCACCGACCATGCGGCGGGCAGCAGCCCCTACTACGCGCGCGGCGGCGGCGCATCGCCCATCCTGAACCGACCGATCCCGGCCGACGTGATCGGGTGGGAGGATGGACACATCACCGTGGATCCCGATTACCTTGCGCCGCGCCTGGGCCTCACGCCGGAGACGCTGCGCGAGGGCTTGCGCACCGGCGCCGTCGTCGGCGTGACCGAAACCGGCCAGGATGCGGACGCCGGCAAGACGCGGATCGTCCTGCGTAGCGGAAGCAGGGCCTGGGCGGCCGAGATCGACGCCGCCGGCGCGGCCCGCGAAATCCCGCCGCCCCGCCTGATCGAGGCGGCCGCCGGCAAGGAACAGGGTCTCCCGAACCGCGTCCGCGCCCATCTGGACTCTCTCCTCCCGGACCGGACTCCGATCACCTACGGCGCCCTGGCGCGCGCGCTCGGGCTGTGGGTGCCCGGCTCGGTCGGAAAGGTCACGGCCGCTCTGGAGACCACCATGCGCGAAGATGCGGCAGCCGATCGGCCCTTCATCGCGGCGCGCGCCGTCAGCCGCGGACGGAACGGTCTGCCCGGCAAGGGCTTCTTCGACCTCGCCCGCGCCCTCGGGCGCGGCCCGCGAGACGGAGAGAGCGAGCCGCAATTCCACGCCAGAGAGCTGGGTCTCACCCACGAAGAGCTCGGCGAGGGATCGCCAGCGCGCGACGGGTCACGGAGCCGGCACGGCTAGCGCTTGCAGAAGGTCGGATCGACCACCGACCGTTCGATCCGTTTCCCGTCTCGCACGGGAGTTGGGGAAAACCTCGAGACAACCGACCGTCGCGGGGCAGCCAGATCGTCGCGTGGGATACTTGCGGTCACACGCGATCACAGCCAGCCTGCCGCCTTGAGGTCCGGGCGGTAGGACCGGCCCACGGGCACGCGGCGGCCGTCGGTCAGGCGCAGGCGGATGCGCTGGCCCTTGCGCTCGACGCCCTCGACGGCATCCGCGGCCACCCACCAGGAGCGGTGCACGCGCCGGCCGAGGCCATCCAATTCGCGGGCGGCGTCTTCCATCCGGCACAGGATCATCTCCGACCCGGCCGTGTGGTGCACCTTGAGATAGTGGTCCTGCATCTCGAGGCAGAGGAGTCGCCCTTCGAGCGGCGCGGAAAGCCGTGCCGCGAAGAGGGACAGGCCCTCCCCGCCCGGTTGCCGGGCCTCCGTATCTGACGGGGCGGTCCCGGACGGGACGCCTTCGGGCGGTACGGGATCGGGCATGGCCGCGAT
>CAYTBD010000094.1:0-7885 GCA_964435755.1 uncultured Rhodobacterales bacterium | reverse complement strand
TCTACGACTGGACACTCTCGCTTGCCGCGAGCCGCCACGCGATGTGGGCGCTCGCGATCGTCGCGTTCATCGAATCCTCCGTCTTCCCGATCCCGCCCGATGTGCTGATGATCCCGATGATCATCGCGCGCCCCCGCGCCGCGTTCCGGATCGCGGCGGTCGCGACGATCAGCTCGGTGGCGGGGGGACTGGCGGGGTACTGGATCGGCTACGGTCTCTTCGAGAGCGTCGGGCGCCCGGTGCTGGAGTTCTACGGAAAGGACGCCTATTTCGGCGACTTCGCCCTGAACTACAACGCCTGGGGCGCCTGGGCGGTGCTGATCGCCGGCGTCACGCCCTTCCCCTACAAGGTGATCACCATCCTTTCGGGGACGACGGGGCTCAACATCTGGGTCTTCCTGTTCGCCAGCCTGATCGCCCGGGGGCTCCGCTTCTTCATCGTCGCCACGCTCCTGTGGAAATTCGGCGCACCCATTCGTGATTTCATCGAGAAGCGGCTCGGCTTGATGTTCACGCTCTTCGTCGTGATCCTCCTCGGCGGATTCTACGCGGTGCGATACCTGTGAGCAGCCTCATCACCCGACGCAATCTGATCCTTCTCGCCACGCTCGGTTCGGCGGCGATGGTCCTCGGTGCCTGGGGCTTCCAGTACATCGGCGGCCTCGCGCCCTGCCCGCTCTGCTACTGGCAGCGCTATCCGCACATGGCCGCCGTTCCCGCCGGCATCGCGGCGCTCGCCGTGCCGGGCGCCCTCCTCCCGCTCATCGGCGGTCTCGCGGCGGCCGCGACCGGCGCGATCGGCCTCTACCACACAGGCGTCGAACGTGCCTGGTGGGACGGACCGGACACCTGCGCCTCGGCGCCGCTCGACGCGCTCTCGACCGACGAACTCTTCGACCAGATCATGACCGCGCCGCTGGTCCAGTGCGACCAGGTCGCCTGGGAGATGCTGGGACTCTCGATGGCGTCCTGGAACGCGCTCGCGTCCTTCGGTCTCGCGGCGCTCTGGCTCTGGGCCGCGCGGCTCTCGCGCCCCGCCTGAGCCCCGCGGCCCCGCTTCATCTCGGCTCAAGTACTCCGGGGGAGCCGCGCAGCGGCGGGGGCGGAGCCCCCACCCGCACATGTCATGCGCCGCAGGCGCTCCGCCGGGTCGCCCCGCTCAGCCGGCCGCGCGCAGCCGCTTGACGAGGCTCGAGGTGTCCCAGCGTCCGCCGCCCATCTTCTGGACGTCCTTGTAGAACTGGTCGACGAGCGCCGTCACCGGCAGGCTCGCCCCGTTCTCGTCGGCCGTCATCAGGCAGATCCCGAGATCCTTGCGCATCCAGTCCACCGCGAAGCCGTGCTCGAAATGGTCGTCGAGCATCGTCTCGTAGCGGTTGGCCATCTGCCACGATCCCGCGGCGCCGCCCGAGATCACGTCCACGACCTCGCGCCCGTCGAGACCCGCCTTCTCGGCGAAATGCAGGCCTTCCGACAGCCCCTGAACCAGTCCCGCGATGCAGATCTGGTTGACCATCTTGGTGAGTTGCCCCGCCCCGCTCTCGCCCAGCCGCTTGCAGAGCTTGGCGTAGGACGCGATCACCGGCTCGGCCCGGGCGTAGGCGCCCTCGTCGCCGCCGCACATCACCACGAGCTGGCCGTTCTCCGCGCCCGCCTGGCCGCCCGAGACGGGCGCGTCGACGAAGCTCACCTGGCTTTCGTCGGCGGCGGCGTAGAGTTCCCGCGTCACCGCCGCCGAGACGGTGGTGTGGTCCACGAAGATCGTCCCCCGCGTCATGCCCGCGAAGGCGCCGTCGTCCCCGAGGCAGACCGCGCGGAGATCGTCGTCGTTGCCGACGCAGCACATGACGAACTCGGCGCCTGCCGCGGCCTCGCGCGGGGTCGCCGCCGCCTGTCCGCCGTGCTCGTCGACCCAGGCGTCCGCCTTCGACCGGGTCCGGTTGTAGACCGTGACCTCGTGACCTTTCGCGGCGAGATGACCCGCCATCGGGTAGCCCATCACCCCCAGACCCAGAAACGTGACCTTCGCCATGACTTTCCTCCCTCGCGGACTTCGCGTAAAACCCCGTCCTACCTAACCGGTCCACCGTCACCGTCAACAAGAGCGCACAATGGCCACGTTCTTCCGCTGGCTTCTTCGGCTGTTCATCGGAACCGTCCTCCTGGGGCTCGGCGTCGTCGTCGTGCTCTACTGGTTCTTCGCGCGGTCGTTGCCGGACTACGACGCGCGCTACGCCAGCGCGAACGTCTCCGCCCCGGTGGAGATCGTGCGGGACAACGCGAACGTGCCGCATGTCTTCGGCGAGACCGACGAGGACGTCTACTTCGGCCTCGGGTTCGCCCACGCCCAGGATCGTCTCTGGCAGATGACCATGCTGCGCCGCACCGTTCAGGGCCGCCTTTCGGAGATCTTCGGAGAGCGGACGTTCCGGATCGACGAACTGATGCGCCGGCTCGACCTCTACCGGCTGTCGGTCCGGTCGGTCGAGGCGCAGGACGACTACACCAGGGCCGCGATGACCGCCTATGCGCGCGGGGTGAACGCCTGGCTTCAGGCGGTGAACACCGAGGCGCGGGGGCGGGGCGCGCCGGAATTCTGGATCTTCCCGCCGGACATCGCCCCGTGGCAGCCGGCCGACAGCATCGCGATCGGCAAGCTGATGGCGCTGCGGCTGTCGGTCCAGCTCGAGAGCGAGGTGCTCCGCGCCCGGACCTCGCTCATGCTCCCCGAGGAGCGGGTGGCGGACATCCTTCCCGATCCGCCCGGCACCGGCGTCATCGACCTGCCGGACTTCGCGTCGCTCTTCGGGGAGATGCCGCGATTCGCCGCCGCGTCGCCGCCCCGAGACCCGCTCGACCCGACACCGTCATGGGGGTTCGGTGGGGCGTCGAACGCCTGGGCCGCCGCTCCGAGCCGCTCGGCCGCGGGCGGCACGCTTCTCGCGAGCGATCCGCACCTGGGCTTCTCCGCACCCTCGATCTGGTATCTCGCACGGATCCAGCTGGCGACGGGCGGCGTCATCGGCGGCACGATTCCGGGCATGCCCGTCGTGTTTTCGGGCCGCAACGACCGTCTCGGCTGGGCGCCGACATCCTCCTATCTCGACGATCAGGACGTGCTGATCGAGAAGCTGAACCCCGACGACCCGGGCGAGGTCCTGACGCCCGACGGCTGGAAACCGCTCGAAACCCGCCCGTCGATCATCACCATCAAGGATGCCGACCCGGTCACGATCACGCTGCAGTGGTCGGAAAACGGTCCCGTCCTGCCGGGCCACCACTTCAACCTCGCCGCCGTCACCCCGCCGGGTCATGTCGCGGCGCTCTCCTGGACCGCGCTCTCGCCCAACGACACCACGGCGAGCGCCGCGCTGGCGCTGATGCGGTCGGGCACGGTCGAGGAGGCGATGGCGGCGGGCGAGCGCTACATCGCGCCCAGCCAGAACATCACGCTCGTCGACCGCGACAGGATCGCGATGCAGATGGTCGGCGCGATGCCCCGCCGCGCCGCCCGGCACCAGAGCAAGGGCCGGATTCCCGCGCCGGGCTGGTTGCCCGAGAACCGCTGGCAGGGGCGGATGTCCTATGCCGCCAACCCGGCGGTGCTCGATCCCGAGGGCGGCATCCTGGGCAACACGAACAACAAGATCACGGATGCTCCCTTCCCGTTCCACGTCAGCTACAACTGGGGCGACACGCAGCGGGTCCAGCGCTGGCGGCGGCTCATGCAGGCGCGCCAGGTGCACACGCGCGAGAGCTTCATCGAGGCGCAGCTCGACACGGTGTCGTTCTCCGCCCGCTCGATCCTGCCGCTGATCGGCGCCGATCTCTGGTACAAGGGCGAACCGGCCGCGGAGGGCACGACGGAGCGGCGGCGCCAGCAGGCGCTGGACCTCCTCGCGGAATGGAACGGCGAGATGAACGAGCATCTGCCCGAGCCGCTGATCTATGCCGCCTGGGTCCGGGAACTGCAGGACAGGCTGATCCGCGACGAGCTCGGCCCCCTCGCCCGCGCCTTCGTGCAGGTCGAGCCGCTGTTCCTCGAGCGGGTCTTCCGGGACGTCGACGGCGCCTCGGTCTGGTGCGACGTGGTGCAGTCCTCCGAGACCGAGACCTGTGCCGAGATGGCGCGGCTGGCGCTCGACGATGCCCTCCTGTGGATTGCGGAGCGCCACGGAAGCAACCTCGCCGCGCTGCGCTGGGGCGACGTGCACCAGGCGACGCACGACCACCAGGTACTGGGCGACATCCCGGTGCTCGAGTGGATCGTCAACATCCGCCAGTCGACGAGCGGGGGCGATCAGACGCTGATGCGGGGCCAGCTCAAGGGAACCGAGCCGCAGCCCTTTCTGAACACCCACGGGCCGGGGTTCCGGGGGGTTTTCGACTTCGCCGATCCCGACAGCTCGGTCTTCATCATCTCCACGGGCCAGTCGGGCCATCCGCTCTCGCGGCACTATGACGACATGGGCGAACTCTGGCGGCGCGGGGAGTACATCCCGATGTCGCTCAATCCCGATCTCGCCCGGGCGGCCTCGGTGGGGGTCACGGTGATCGACCCCGCCCGGCGCTGACGGGCCGGTCCCGGCCATCAGGCGCGCGGGACGACCGCGCTCCCGCTCGGTCCGGGCGCCCCGGACTTGATGGAGGTCAACGATCCGCCGGGTTTTTCCCGCTACCTCGGGAGGGCCGGATCAGGGCGTTCGCGACGATCCGGCATGCGCCGGCGGAGAGGCACGTGTCACATCCATCTGTCGAAATCGCCGTGGCCCACGCGCGCGTCCCGGGCCGTCTGCGGGTCCGCTGCGCCGCCGTGCGCGGGCGTGCGCGCGTTGCGGAGCGGCTGCGGCGCGCGCTCGCGTCACGGCCCGAGCTTCTCGGCGCCGACGTCAGGACGGCAACGGGAAGCGTGATCGTCCGGTTCGATCCCGGCCTTGCGGAGGACCGGGTTCTGGAGCTTCTCCGGGATGTCGTTCGCGACGCCCTGACAGGCAAGGCGCCACCGGAACCCGCCCCCGCGCCGGAGCCCGGCGCCGAGCCATGGCACGCACGGGACGCGGGCACCGTCGAACGGCGGCTCGAGACCGACGCCCGCCGAGGCCTCGAGCGGTCCGAGGCTCGCGCCCGGATCGATCGGCTCGGCGCGAACGTGATGCCGCACGAGGCGCCGCCGTCGCGGCTTGCGATGCTCGCCAAGCAGGTGAACAGCCTGCCCGTCGCCATGCTCGGCGTGTCGTCCGTCGTCTCGCTCGCGACCGGACGCCCGATCGAATCCGCGGCGACCCTTCTGGTGGTCGCGGCGAACGCGGTGCTGGGCTATGTCACCGAAGGACAGGCCGAGACCTCGATCGCCGCCCTCATGGGAAGTTCCGAGCAGCAGGTTTCGGTGGTGCGTGAAGGCGCGGAGATCCGCATCCGGTCGGCCGATCTCGTTCCGGGCGACCTTCTGGTCGTCGGTCCCGGAGCGCAGGTCATGGCGGATGCGCGCCTCGTGGAAGCGACCCGGCTGCATGTCGACGAGTCCGCCCTGACCGGGGAAACCATCTCCGTGCCGAAGGTCCCGTCGGAGATCTCCGAGGCGTCGGCACCGATCGGCGACCGTCCCGCGATGATCCACAGCGGAACGCTCGTCACCCAGGGACGCGGAAAGGCCCTCGTCGTCGCGACGGGACCGAGGACCGAAGCGGCGCGGATCGCGCTCATGAGCCAGACGGGCACCCGCCCGCAGGCGCCGGTCGAGATGGAACTCGAGCATCTCGGCCGTCTCCTGTCGGTCGGCTCGCTCGCCGCCTGCGGGCTCTTCGTCGTGGTCGGCCTCGGCCGGGGGTACAGCTTTTCGGAGATCGCGACCGACGCGCTCGCGCTCGCGGTCGCGGCGGTTCCCGAGGGACTGCCGGTCGTGGCGACGACGACGATGGCGCTCGCGCTTCGCCGGATGGAGCGCAAGGGCATCCTGATCCGCCACATGAAGGCGGTCGAGGGTCTGGGCGCGCTGCACACGGTCTGTCTCGACAAGACCGGAACGCTGACGCAGAACCGGATGTTCGTGGTCGCGGCGCTCGCCGGCCGCGAGGAGGTCGCGCCCGACGACACGGACCGGCTCCGCGCGCTTGCGGAGGCGGCGGCGCTGAACAGCGACCTCGACGAACGGGACGGAAAGGCGCTGGCGCAGTCGCCGACCGAACAGGCCCTCGTCGATTTCGCGGAGGCTCACGGCGTCGACATCTTCGGGCTCCGCGAGCGGCACCCGAGGCGCCGGACGGTCGAGCGCGAGATCGAGCGACCGTGGATGGGCACGGTGCACGGCGGGACGCGCAGGAGAACCATCGTGAAGGGCGCGCCGGAGGCGGTGCTCAGGATGTGCTCGCGGGTTCGTGTCGGAGACCGGTCCCGCCCGATGTCGGCCAAGGATCGGGAGCGGATCATCGGGTTGAACGACGCCCTCGCCGCGCGTCCCGCGCGGGTTCTCGGGTTTGCGCAGGCCGCACGCGAGATCGAGGACGACGATCCGGGCGACCTGACCTGGCTGGGATCGCTCGCCATGGCCGATCCGCTGCGTCCGGGCGCCCGGTCGTTCGTCGCGCAGATGCGGCGCGCGGGCATCGAGACCATCATGATAACCGGCGATCAGTCCGCGACCGCCGTGGCGATCGCGCGCGAGCTGGGTCTCGGGCGGGACGGATCGGTGTCGGTGATGGATTCCACCGAGATATCGCGCCTCGACCCGGAGCTTCTCGCGGGCCTCGTGCGGCGCACCGACGTCTTCGCGCGGGTCAGCGCGCATCAGAAGCTCGCCATCGTGAAGGCGCTGCAGTCGAGCGGGCGCGTCGTCGGAATGACCGGCGACGGGATCAACGACGGCCCCGCGCTCAAGGCCGCGAACATCGGGATCGCCATGGGCGAGAGCGGGACCGACCTCGCCCGCGACGTCGCGAACGTCGTCGTCCGCGACGACAGGCTCGAGACGCTCGCCGAGGCGGTCGCGGAGGGCCGGGCGGTGTATCGGAACATCCGCCGGTCGCTGGGCTTCCTGATCACGACCAACCTCTCCGAGATCGTCCTGGAGATCGTCGAGGCGCTCCACGGCAAGGGCGAGGTCGAGACGCCGATGGAGCTTCTCTGGATCAACCTCGTGACCGACATCCTGCCCGGCCTCGGCATCGCGATGGCCGCCCCCGACGAGGACGCCATGGTGCGGCCGCCGCGGGATCCCGAGGAGCCGATCATGCGGCCCGCCGATTTCCGCCGCATGGCGGCCGACGGCGGCACGATCGCCGCCGCCGCCCTCGTGCCGCACTTCATCGGTCTCGCCCGCCACGGCCCCGGACCGCAGACCCGCGGCATGACGTTCCTGTCGCTGACGCTGGGCCAGCTGATCTACACGCTCGTCGCGCAGCGCCGCGACATCGCCGACCTGAAGATCGAGACGCTGTTCCGGAACCGGGCCGTCGACGGCGCGATGGCGGCGTCGATCGGCCTCGCGGTCCTGCCGTTCTTCGTGCCGGGCCTGAGGCGGATCCTCGGCATCGGGCGTCTGGGCGGGCGCGACATCGCGCTGTCGGTGATGGCCGGGATCGCGCCGGCGACCGCCGTCCTCGCCCGGCGCGGGTTGCGCATCGAACTCAACGAGATTGAGAGGCAGGGATGAGAGACTTCGTGATGACGTCCGAATCGGTGACCCGTGGGCATCCGGACAAGCTCTGCGACCAGATCAGCGATGCGGTGATCGACGCCTACCTCGCCGCCGGGGTCCGCAGCCCGGTCAGCGCGGAATGCGCGATCGCGACGGGCGTCGTGTTCCTGTCGATCCGGGCGCGGGTCGAGGCCTCCTTCGATCCCGCGGCCCTCGCGCGGCGCGTGATCGAGGAGGCAGGCTATCCCGCCG
>CAYTBD010000093.1:0-7888 GCA_964435755.1 uncultured Rhodobacterales bacterium | reverse complement strand
GCGGTCAAGCAGATCACCGATGCGCAGGATCTCGGCCGCCCAGCCGATGGCCGCCGCCATATCTGCCCGTCCCATCCGCTGGGAGCGCAGGGGAAAGGCCATGTTCTCGCGCACGCTCATGTGCGGGTAGAGCGAGTAGTTCTGGAACACCATCGCGATGCGACGTTCGGCCGGTTCCAGCCCCTTCACGTCGCGCCCGCCGATGTGCAGACTGCCCGAGGTCGGCGCGTCCAGCCCCGCGAGGATGCGAAGGAGCGTGGACTTCCCGCAGCCCGAGGGGCCGACGATGACCGTGAACGACCCGTCCGCGATGTCGAGGTCGACGCCGCGCAGCACCTCGGTGGGGCCGAAGCGGCGGGTGATGGCGCGCAGCGAAACCTCGGCCACGTCACGCCGCCGTCACGACAGCCACACCGGGTTGGTCCAGGCGTGCCGCCCGTGCCGGTCGCGCAGGATCACGCGGAAATAGCCGTCCTCGATCTCCGACAGCGGCAGGGTCACGCGGCTGGCGATCTCGGTGATCGCGGCATTGGCGCGCCGCGCGCGGCTGCCGACCAACGCCGCGGTGACGACCGGCGAGCAATCGATGACAAGCATCTCGTCGAGCACCCGGATGTCGTGGATCATCGGGCCCTGCGAGGCGTAGAACCGCCCTGCATGTAGGCCCGCGAGGATCGCCTCGGGCGTCAGCTCGGTCGCCTTGACCATCGTCCAGCCTCCGCCGAACCCCACGCCCAGCCGATGCATGTCGTCAGTGGCGATGGCCGTCAGGCGGCGCCCCTCGTTCAGGGCCATGTCGGCCAGATACCAGCCATCGCCGCGCATCTGCCCGATCTCGGTCCCGTGGTTGTAGACCTCGACGGCTTTGACCATGGGAAGCGACCGCACATCCTCGGGCGTCAGCGCGAACCAGCCGGGATGGGCGAAAGCGAGAAAGGCCCCGGCCGCGGCGGCCCGGGCGCAGATTGCTTCGGCGGACTCATGCTTGGCCGGGGGCGCGAAATCCCACGGCAGTCCCACGGCGACGATGTGCCAGAGTTCGCCGTTGCCGAGCCGGCCCTGATGCAGCTCCGCCCCGGCCAGCGTGACAAAACCGGGGCCGGCGCATCCGCGCGTGTCGGTCACCGGATAGTCGTAGCGGGGCAGGAAATGATCGGTCATGGCGACGAAGTCATAGCCTTCGCGAGCGTAGGCCGCGCAGGCCTCAGCCACCGGATGGGCGCCGTCCGACCGCGTCGAATGCATGTGCAGGTTGCCGCGCCAGAAGCGGCCCCGGGCCGCGAAGGGCAACTGCGTCTCGATCAGGTCTTGCAGCATGTCCGAGTCTCCGCCCGCTGTTGCGCCCGGTGAGACCTGTCACAAAAGGATCACCCGCCGACGCTACCGATGCCATGGCATCCGCCGGCTATCCACCCGGCGCACCATGAAGTTTTGATGACGGAGGAACCCATGACCTTTTTGAGATCCGCGCTGTGCGCCACGATGGCGATCTCTGTCGCAGGCGCCGCGGCCGCGCAGGACCGGACGCTGACCTACATGCTCTGGTCGACCGAGCAGGCCGAGATCGAGACCGCCGCCATCGCCGCATTCGAGGCGGCCAACCCCGGCGTGACGGTCGAGGTTCAGGCGATGCCGCCCGCCGACTACTGGCCGCGCGTCTCTGCGCTGGCGGCCTCGGGCGACCTGCCCGACATCATGGCGATGTCCTCGGGCTTCGTGCAGGAATGGGCCGAGGCCGGCAACCTCCTCGACCTCGCCCCGCTGATCGGCGACGCCTCGCTCGAAGGCTATTTCGAAAGCGCGGTCGAGATCGGCCGAATCGACGGCCAGCAGGTTGCCTTCCCGCAGAACTGGGTCGCGCCGGTGCTGTTCTACAACCGCACCGCCTTCGACGCGGCCGGCCTCGAGTATCCCGCGACCGACTGGACCTGGGAGGATTTCCGTGCCGCTGCCGAAGCCCTGACGATCGACGCCAACGGTGACGGCACGCCCGAGCAGTATGGCTACTGGGTCTATGGCCGCTACGCGCAGACCGACCCCTGGGTGTTCCGCAACGGTGGCCGGTTTGTCAACGCGGACGGCACCGCGCTCGAGATCGACGAGGCGGCGGTGAACGCGCTCGCCTTCCTGGCCTCCATCGTCGACGACGGCTTCGCCCCGCGCCCGCAGGAACTCGAGGGGGTTCGCCAGCAGGACGTGTTCGGCATGGGGCTCGCCGCGATGTGGGTCGATGGATCGTGGAACATCGACAACAACCGCGCCCTGATCGGCGACAGCTTCGAATGGGGCATCGCGCAGGTTCCCATGGGCCCAGATGCGACGCCCGAGACCGCCGTCGCCTATGCCTGGGCGGACATGCTGGCGGTGACGACCGACACCGAGCAGACCGATCTGGCCTGGGCGCTTGTCCAGCACCTGACCGGCCCGACGCTGACCGCGGCGGATTACACCGGCGGCAAGGTTCCCGCCTGGAGCGCCACCGCGACGACCGAGGAATGGCTCGGCCGCGGCCAGCAGCCCGACAACATGGAGCTGATCCTCGAGATCGGAAAGCAGCCGCTCTACACCGGCTTCACCCCGAACTGGAGCGCATGGCGCGGCTATGCCGCCGCCGGATCGGGCGGACTGAACGGCGAGCTGGACGAGGTCTTCAACGGCCGCAAGTCGCTTGAGGATGCGCTGGCTGCCGCCACCGCCTATGGCAACGACATCCTGTCGCGTTGATCGAGATCACGACAGCGCGCGCACCCGGTGACGGTGCGCGCGCGCCCCTCTCCGAGGCGGCGGCCGCGATGCCCCGGCGCCGACCCCGCTGGAGAACCTGGCTTCCGGCACTTCTCTTCCTGTTGCCCGCGATCGTCGGGCTTGTGGTGTTCCGGCTCATTCCCATCGGGTGGGCCTTCGCGCTGTCCTTCACCAGTTGGCGCATCTTCGACGCCGTCGAATGGGTGGGGCTGTCAAACTACGCGCATATCCTGACCTCGCCTGTGTCGCGCGAGGTGCTGGGCAACACGCTGTGGTTCACCGCGATGTACGTGCCCGGCGTGATGATCGTCTCGGTGACGCTGGCGGTGCTGCTCAACAACACCCTTCGGGCCTCGGCCTTCTTTCGCGGGGCTTTCTTCCTGCCCTACATCACCGCGACCGTTGCCGTGACGCTGGCCTGGCGCTGGATCTTCTCTACCCGCTTCGGGCTCCTGAACCACCTCATAGGCACGCTCGGCCTCGATCAGGTGGCCTGGCTCGCCGATCCGGCCTGGGCGCTGCCCGCCGTCGCCATCGTGTCGGTCTGGAAGGATGCGGGGTTCTACATGATCCTGCTGATCGCCGGGCTCCAGACCATCGACCCCGGCTACTACGAGGCCGCGCGCGTCGATGGCGCGCGCCCGTTCCGGCGGTTTTACGCAATCACCCTGCCGCTCCTGTCGCGCAGCCTGTTCTTCGTGCTGATCCTGGCGCTGGTGCGCTCCACCCAGACCTTCGAGATCACCTATGCCCTGACTGGCGGCGGGCCCAACCGGGCCTCGACCACGCTCGCGTTCTACATCTACCAGAACGCCTTCGTGCATTTCGAGATGGGCTATGCCTCGGCGCTCGCCTATGTCCTGTGCGTCGTCATCGGGCTGATCACTCTTCTGAACTTCCATCTGAGGCGGAGGTGGGTGCATGAGTGACCGCATGACCCTCAGACGCGCGCCCGCGCTGGCGGCGCTTTACGCGGTGCTGCTGGCCTATGCCGCGGTAACTCTGATGCCCTTCGCGTGGATGCTGATCACGAGCTTCAAGGAAAGTCGCGACGTGTTCCGCCTGCCGCCGAGCTTCGTGCCGACGAAGCTCCATGGGCCCGACCCTTTCGGCAACTATGTCGAGGTGCTGACGCGGCACGATTTCCTGCTCTACTTCCGCAATTCCCTCTTCGTGTCGACCATGGCGGCGCTCGGGCAGGTGGCGACCTGTGCGCTGGCTGGCTATGCCTTCGCGCGGATGGAGCTGCCTGGCAAGAACGCGATCTTCGCCCTGATCCTCGCCACCGCCTTCGTGCCGACCGAAGTGACCATCATCCCAGAGTTCCTGCTGATGCGGCAACTGGGCTGGATCGACAGCTTCCTGCCGCTGATCGTGCCGTCCTTCCTCGTCGGCTCCTTCGGAACGTTCATGCTGCGCGAATACTTCGCCAGCCTGCCCGGCGAATACGGCGAGGCCGCGCGGATCGACGGGGCGGGCCCCTGGCGTATCTTCTGGCGGGTCTACCTGCCGCTGGCGCGGCCCGCGCTCATCTCGGTCTTCGTGATCGCCTTCATCAACAACTGGGACGAGCTGCTGCGCCCGCTCCTTTATCTCAACTCCCCCGAACTGCGCACGGTGCCGCTTGGACTGATGCGGTTCGTGGGCGAGTTCGAGGCCGAATGGACGCTTCTGATGGCGGGGTCGGTCGTCTCGACCCTGCCGCTGATACTGATCTACGCACTTGGACAGAAATACGTGCTGCAGGGCTTTGCGGGCGGCGGCGTGAAAGGCTGATGGCGCCGGCCCCGTGCGCACCGCCATGCACCTGCGGTCCGGAAGCAGGGCAACGCGCGCGTGCTGCCTTGGGAACATCCGTCTGAAGTTCATCGACGTCGTCATGATGGCAGGATATCAGTGCCGTCAAGATTCCACTCACGCCTTCCGCCGGGCCACGGGCATCGCGATATCGGAGTATCAACAAAACAGTTTTCAATGCGAGACAACGAGCAAGGGCCGCCAGATCGAAGATGTGTCCAAGGCGAGTTACGTGCAGTGCGGCTCTCGGCCAGATCAGACATTCGCCGCGGCGGAGCGGCGATGACTGAGATGGGCCGGGAGTGACGAGGCGCAGGTCGATGCGAGGCGAGCCCGCCGCGCCGCCGCAAGTCCGCCTCGAGCCCGAAAAGCGCATGATATCCCAATAAGTCTGGACGATAGGTTTCAGAACATGGACGCGCCGTGCAACCTTGCTGCTCCATGTCATATCGATGCATGATGGCGAAGCTTGGCGGTGCGGCTGTGACGCCGGCAAACCCGAGAGGCCATCGCTTGAACCGGATATCCGATCTGAATCGAACAGGGCGGATGACCGTCGCATTGGCCCTCGCGATGCTGGCGGCTACCAGCATTGCCGGTCTTGTCGACCCCCGCACTCTTCACGGCGTGTCAGTCTGGGCAAAGCCCATCAAGTTCAATTTGTCTTTCGCATTGCACGTGGGCACGCTGACGCTCTTCGTGTCCTTCCTGCGAACTGACCTCCAGAAAAGCGCCACGATCCGATGGACGATGGCCATCACGTGCGCGGCCGTCCTGCTCGAGTTGTTCTACATCTCCATTCAAGCGGCACGGGGCCGCGCGTCGCATTTCAACCTGGAGACGGCATGGGAGGAGGCGGCCTACTATGCCATGGGCGCTGGCGTTGCGGTTGTCATGGTCGGGACCGTCGTCATCGGCATCGCGGTGTGGCGCGGCGCACGCGACGAGATCGGTCCTGGCCTGCGGACGGGCGCGGCGCTTGGGGCGATCGCCGGAACCCTCGCCACCCTGTTGACAGCCGGTGCGATGTCCAGCCTTCAGCTTACGCCGACCGGCCACTGGGTTGGCGGCGACCTGACCGACGCAAGTGGATTGCCGGTCTTCGGCTGGTCGACGACCGGTGGTGATCTGAGAGTCCCCCATTTCTTTGCGACGCACCTCGTGCAGGTGCTGCCCGTCGTCGGTTGGCTGACCGACCGCTACACCGCGTCATTCGCGCGTGGGACCGTCTGGCTGGTCGCTTTCGCTGGCTTGATCGTCGTCTGGCTCACCTTCGAACAAGCTCTGGCAGGCGAGCCGCTTCTGGCTTGGATGACTGGCCGTCAGGCGGGCTTCACAAGTCAATAGCCGGCTTCGTCGAGGGCCCGCTCCACGAGGCGGTCCGCCTCGGCATCGAGCTCGGCATACGTCGTCAGCACGATCTCCCGAATCCATTTCGAAGCCGGATCGTTGGCGAGGCGCGACGACCAGAAGAAGCGCGTGCGAAACGTCGCCGGGGTGATCTGGGGCGCGACCGGGCGCAGGCCGTAGGTCTGCATGTCCCAGGCCATCATGATCCGGGGAAAGGTGCCGATCAGGTCGCTGTTTGCAAGAAGCGGACCGAGGCTGGAGAACTCCGAGATCAGCGCACCGATGGTCCGGTCGGGCGGTGTGCCGCTGGCGGGATTGTCGAGGGGGCTTCGCGCGTCGTTCGCGATCCTCACCTGGACATGCGGATAGCGTGACCAGGCTTCGGGCCCCCAGTCCGCAAGCGCAGGATGGCCGTTGCGCAGGAAACTGGTCCACTGGAAGGGCGCAACCTCGACCGCGTCGAGACCGTCGGGCAGCCGGGTTTCGCCGCCCAGATGGGCGATATCCACCAGTCCCTCCGCCACCGCGTCGTAGACTTGCCGTGGGGCGGACAACCACTCGAGCTTGACGCCCGGAGCCTCGGCTCGGACCTTTCTCATCACCTCCGACAGGACCCTTCCGCTGATCGGGCAGGCCACGCGGAACACCCGGTCGCTGGTGGCCGGATCGAACGGCTCGGGCACCGCGAGGACCCGCTTGATGCTGCGCAGGATCGGGCGGACGTCCTCGATCAGGGTGAGCGCGAAGGGGCTTGGCTGCATGCGCCCGCCGACCCGGACCATGAGCGGATCCCCGACCTGGTCGCGCAGCCGGGCGAGCGCATGGCTGATCGCCGAAGGCGTCTTTCCGAGCGTCTCCGCCGCCCCGGCCACGCTCCCGTCCGACATCAGCGCCTCGAACACCACGAGAAGGTTCAGGTCGATCCGGTGAAGCTGAATCTCCTTCATGACCGCTGAAAACCTTTCGTTTGTGAATGAGACCATCATTGGCCAACCTCGTCTCACGCTTCAACGACTTCCTCAGAGCATCAGCAGAAGGACCCACGCGCATGGGACTGAAGATCATTGGCTCCGGATTTGGCCGGACGGGAACGATGTCGACGAAAATGGCTTTGGAACAGTTGGGCTTTGGCCCCTGCCACCATATGGTCGAGGTCATGGGCAATCCCGCCCAGCCGGCGCACTGGAAGGCCCGGGCGGCAGGACGGGAGATGGACTGGGCGGAGGTCTTCCATGGCTATCAGGCCCAGGTCGATTTCCCCGGCGCCTCGGTCTGGCATGAGTTGTCCATCGCCTTTCCCGAGGCGAAGGTGATCCATACCGAGCGCCCTGAAGAGGAGTGGTGGGCCAGCTATTCCGCCACGATCGGCAAGTTCTTCGAGCACCGCAAGAGCCTGCCCTTGCCACCGCCGGTCGCCGACGTGTTCGAGACCATGGACAAGCTTCTCATCAAGGACCTGTTCGGAGGTCTCGACCGGGAGCGCTCGATCGCCGCCTACCGGCGCAACAACGAGATGGTGCGCGAGAAGATCCCCGCCGAGAGGCTGCTGGTGTTCACGCCCGCCGACGGGTGGGCGCCGCTGTGCGGCTTCCTCGGCCGTCCCGTTCCCGCGTCCGAGTTCCCGCGCAGCAACGCGCGCGAGGAGTTCTGGGCCTTGTTCGGAGGCGAACCAGCCGCGGCGTGACGACGTCTCGACGCGAGAGGCCGAGACTTGCCGTCGACCTGCCGTTCGCTCATCCGATGCGAACGGCGGGTTTGTCCGAGCCGGTCATGGCCAAGGTGAAGATGCTGCGGCTTGCACAAGCGGCCGGTTCGGTGAAGCCGCACCGCGGCGGAAGCCTCAGTCGCTGGCGGCCAGTGGTCGAGCAGCATCAGGGGAAGTGTTTTCACCGCAAGCGCTTGCGTCAGGTAGGCCTGGGTGGACGTCGCCGCGGATAGACAAGGGTTTCGGCGGTGGCAGGTTGTCTGTTCGAAACAGCATCCCTGTGCAATTCAC
>CAYTBD010000092.1:0-7966 GCA_964435755.1 uncultured Rhodobacterales bacterium | reverse complement strand
CGGGCGCCATCCTCGACCGCCTGACCCATCACGTCCACATCCTCGAGATGAACGGCGAGAGCTTCAGGCTACGCGAGAGCCGAACGCGCAATCCCAACGGTGCGCGCCCTCCGCTGAGGAAACTCAGCGTTTCCATTTCTCCCCATTGGGCAGAAACCGCAGTCCCGCTATCGTTGCGCCGAACGCATCAGGGTCGGGGGGCTCCCATGCGAACACTCATCGAAGCGCTGCTGCGCATGCGCATGTCTCTTGGTGTCGCGGATCTGATCATGGCGCTGATCGCCACGATCGGGCTGATGGTCGTCATCGGCCTCGCCGAAGTGATGTGACCCGGCGTCAGGCCGCGCCGGAGTACATTCCTTCGTAGATCGGCTCCAGCGTCGCCGGATCGAAGAGGGATGACACGCTCGTCCCGTTCCAGATGTTCAGGATCGCCTGCGCGAACATCGGCGCCGTCGGGACGATGCGGATGTTCGAGGCCGCCTTGACCTGTTCGCTCGCTTCGATCGAATCGGTGATGACGAGGCTCTTCATGGCCGAGTTCGTGACGCGCCCCACCGCGGGGCCCGACAGGACGCCGTGGGAGATGTAGGCGTGGACCTCCTTCGCTCCGTTCTCGAGCAGGACGTCCGCCGCCTTCACGAGGGTCCCGGCGGTGTCGCAGATGTCATCGACGATGATGCAGGTCTGGTCCTTCACGTCGCCGATCACCGTCATCTCGGCGATCTCGCCCGGCCTCTCCCGCCGCTTGTCGACGATGGCGAGGGCCGATCCGATCCGCTGCGCCAGCTCGCGCGCCCGTGCCACGCCGCCGACGTCGGGCGAGACCACCGTGATGTCGCCGATCCGGTCCTTGAAGTGATGCTTGATGTCGAGAGCGAAGACGGGCGAGGCATAGAGGTTGTCGACCGGGATATCGAAGAATCCCTGGATCTGCGCGGCGTGCAGGTCCATCGTCAGCACCCGTTCGATCCCCGCGCTCACCATCATGTTGGCGACCATCTTCGCCGTGATCGGCGTCCGCGCCTTCGTGCGCCGATCCTGCCGGGCATACCCGAAGTAGGGAATGACCGCCGTGATCCGCGCCGCCGAGGACCGGCGCAGCGCGTCGGTCATGATGAGCAATTCCATCAGGTTGTCGTTCGCCGGGTTCGACGTCGACTGGATGATGAACATGTCCTCACCGCGGACGTTCTCGAACACCTCGACGAAGATTTCCGCGTCGTTGAACCGTTCGACGCGCGCGTCCACGAGCCCCACGGCCGACCCGCGGTGCATCGACATCCGCCGGCCGATGGCCTTGGCGAGCAACTGGTTGGAATTCCCGGCAATGAGCTTGGGGTCGTTCTGTTGCGGCATCTCGAAGGTCCCTCGGGCAGCGGTTCGTCATGACGGAATCGTGACGTTGACACCGCTTAGCACGCGCCTAACCTCGCGGGAACATTGCTCGGGGCGGAGGGGACGGAATTGGCGCAGATAGACTACTATTTCTCGACGGTGTCGCCCTTCACCTATCTCGCGGGGACGCGGCTCGAGGAGATTGCGGCGAAACACGGCGCGACGGTCACCTACAAGCCGGTGGACATCGGGGCGCTCTTCGGCCGGACGGGAGGTCTGCCGCTTCCCGAACGTCATCCGTCGCGGCAGGAATACCGGATGCAGGAACTCCACCGGTTGCCGAAGAAACTGGGCATGCCGCTGAACCCAAGGCCCGCGCATTTTCCCACGAATCCCGCGCCGTCATCCTATGCGATCATCGCCGCGCAGTCGGCGGGCGGCGGCGATCTCGGCGCGCTCGTCCATTCGATCCTGCGCGCCTGCTGGGCCGAGGACAAGGACGTCGCCGAGGACTCGGTCATCCGCGAGTGCCTGTCGGCCGCCGGCTTCGATCCCGGCCTCGCCGACAAGGGTCTGCTCGCCGGAGCCGACACCTACGCCCGGAATCTGGAGCAGGCGATCGGGGCCGGGGTCTTCGGCTCGCCCTTCTACGTCACGGAAGATGGAGAGCGGTTCTGGGGCCATGACCGGCTCGACGATCTCGATCTGCATCTCGCCGGCAGGATCTGATGTGGCGGGATCCGAGGGCTGCCCCGCCTGTCCGGGGCGGTCGCCTCACCCGGAATAGCATCCCGCGGTCCGTCCCCGGGCCTGCACGAGAGCAAGGATCGTGTCGATCGCCGGCGTCTTCACGCCCGCGGTCTGCCCCAGTTCGGTGACCGCCGTCACCAGCGCGTCGATCTCCATCGGCCGGCCGAGTTCGAGATCCTGGAGCATCGAGGTCTTGTGCGCGCCCACCTCTGCCGCGCCATCGATCCGCTTGTCCACGTCGATCGCGAAGCGCACCCCCAGCGCCTCCGCCACCGTCTGCGCCTCGTCCATCATCGCCCGGGCGATGGCGCGAAGATCGGGCCGCGTCGCCAGCACGTCGAGCGTCTCGCCGGTGAGCGCGGACATCGGGTTGAACGCGAGGTTGCCCCAGAGTTTCACCCAGATCTCGTCACGGATCCTCGGCCGGACGGGCGCCTTGAAACCGGCGGCCCGAAGCGCCTCGGAGAGATTCGCCGCCCGCTCCGATTTCGTCCCGTCGGGCTCGCCCAGCGTGAAGCGGTCACCCGAGATGTGCCGGATCAGACCCGGCTCCTCGACCTCGCAGGCGGGATAGACGACGCAGCCGAGCGCCTTTTCCGGCGGCAGGGCGCGGCTCACCGCGCCACCCGGATCGACGGACTCGATCACGCGCCAGTCCTGCCCGTCGAGGCCGTGGAAATACCAGTACGGCACGCCGTTCATGCCGGTGACGATGCAGGTGTCCGGGCCGATGAGGGGCGCGAGCCGGTCGGCGATGGCCGGCACCGAATGCGCCTTGAGCGTGATGACGAGGTAGTCCTGCGGCCCGAGGTCCGCCGGATCGTCCGTCGCGGTGACATGCGCCACCTCTTCCCGTCCGTCGATCAGGAGCCGCAGCCCCTTGTCCTTCATCGCCGCAAGGTGCGGCCCCCGCGCGACGACGGACACGTCCTGACCGGCATTCGCCAGCCGGACCGCGAGGTAGCCGCCGATCGCGCCCGCTCCGAAGATGCAGATCTTCATCACGCGAGCCCCAGCTTCTCGGCCAGCCCGATGCGCTGGAGCTTGCCGGTGGCCCCCTTCGGGATCTCGTCCACGAGCAGGATCTTTCCGGGCACCTTGAAGGCCGCGAGCGACATCGCGGCGAAATCCTTCAACTCGCGCTCGGTCGCGTCCGCACCGTCCGCCAGCACGATCGCTGCCGCCACATCCTCGCCCAGCATCCTGTGGGGCATCGCGAAGGTGACGACCTGCGCGACGGCGGGGTGCTCCATCAGCACGTCGTCCACCTCGCGCGGGGAGATCTTCTCCCCGCCGCGGTTGATGATCTCCTTGAGGCGGCCCTTGATGGTGAGGAAGCCGTCCGCATCCATCTCGCCCTGGTCCCCCGTGCGGAACCAGCCGTTCGTCCAGTTCTCGGTATTGGCCTTGGGATTGTTCTGGTAGCCGGGCGTCACGTTCTCGCCGCGGATCACGATCTCTCCGATCCGACCCTTTGGCAGGAGCGCGCCGTCCGCGCCCATGATCGCCACCTCGGGGCCCGCCGCGACGCCGACGGTTCCGGGTTTCCGACTGCCGGGCGGGAGCTGGTTCGACGCCATCTGGTGAGAGGCTTCCGTCATCCCGTAGGCCTCGATCACCGGACAGCCGAAGGTCCCCTCGAGGTCGCGGAACACCGGAACCGGGAGGGAGGCCGACGACGAGCGGATGAACCGCAGCCTGTTCTCTGCGATGATGTCGGCGTTGCGCCTGGCGCGGGTCAGGATCGTCTGGTGCATCGTCGGCACGGCGGTGTACCAGGTCGGGTTCACCTCCTTCAGCCAGCCGAAGAACCTCAGCGCGTCGAAACCCGGCGCGCAGGAGATAGAGGCGCCTGCGCTGATCGACGAGAGCACGGCGGCGATCAGCCCGTGGATGTGGAAGAGTGGCATTATGTTGAGGCAACGGTCTTCCGAAGTCAGTCGAAGCGTCTCAGCGATGTTGCCGGCGGATGTCACGATGTTCCTGGAGGTGAGCGGCACGATCTTCGGGCGCGACGTTGTGCCGGACGTGTGCAGGACGAGCGCGACGTCGCCTTCGGCATTGCGGACCGCATCGACCTCCCCGGCGTCTTCGGTGAAAGCGAAGCTGCCTGCGGCGTCGCCCGGCGCGATCTCCGCGACCGGGATGCCGAGCCGCGCGGCGGCGGCGCGAGCGGGCGTGTCGTTGCCCTGCCGCGCGATCAGGAGCCTGGCTCCCAGATCCTCCATGTAGAAGGCGAATTCATCTTCGGTATAGGCCGGGTTCAGCGGGGCGGCGACCGCATGCGACGAAACCGCCAGAAAGACGGCGGCCATTTCGGGGCCGTTCGGAAGGACGATCGCGACCGGCGTGCCCGGTCGAATGCCGCGTGCCGCGAGGGCACGACCGGCGCGATCGATGACGTCGCAGAGTTCGGCATAGGAAAGATCGGTCAGGCCCGGCGCACCGAGTGCGGGGCCGGTTCCGGCAGCCACGAGGCTTCGGATGGTCTTCTGTTCAGGCGACATTCGTGCCTCCGGTTGCTGCGAGAGTTGACAGCGACAGGTCCGCGGCATCGCCCACCATCGCACGGTGGACGGCGGCGAGATGCTCGCGCATCGCCGCGGCGGCGCACGGGGGGTCGCGGTCGGAGATGGCGGCGACGATCGCCCGATGCTGGCAGACGTAGTCTGCTTGCCGATCGGGATTCAGCGTGCGCGAGCGTGTCTCGCCCCACTGCCGCTGTGCCCGGATCGCGCTCACCGTCTCGAGCACGCCGACGAGAAGCGGGTTGCGCGCCGCCCTGGCCATCGCCGTATGAAATTCCGTGTCCGCGCTTTCCCAGTCGGTCCAGTCGACGGCGCGCTCGCCGTTGTCCGCGGTCCTGTCGAGATAGCGGATCTCGGGCGGAGTGGCCCGCATGGCCGCGGCGGCGGCGATCTGCGGTTCGATCATCAGGCGGAGTTCGAAAACGTCGGCAGGGCTGGGAGGCGGCATGATCCGCAGGGTCGTGACAACCTCGGCCTCCGGCGCGTCGGCCACGAACGTGCCTTGTCCGACGTGCCTCCAGATGCGTCCGCGTTTCTCGAGTTCTCCCAGCGCGATGCGGAGGGTCGAACGGCCGATGCCAAGCTCGCGTGCCAGTTCCCTCTCGGGCGGCAGGCGCTCGCCGGGCTTCCAGCGCCCGCCATCGATCGCGCGCAGCAAGGTTCCCAGAGCAGTGTCGGTCGCGGGCATCGGTCGTTCCTGCGTATGAAGCAGGAAACCAATCGCACCAATTGGCCCGGATTTCAACTCAGGAATTCTCGAAATCGCGCTGAAAATGGAAATATTGGTTCTACAAATGGATCCATTTGACAGCGGTCCACAAACGAATGGCGCCGGATCGGCCTTTCGGCCAACCCGGCGCGCATCCCACCCGAGAACTCGTTGCCCTGTACCCGTTCACTCGTGACACGAACCGGCAACCACACGCCGATCCGCTACAGTCTCCTTTTGACCGGCCGATCAAGACCTCCGTCGGACGCGAATTTGTGCGGGGAGAGGAATTTTTCTGCAGGCCGGATTTAACTCTCGTGTCCTGATAGGGGCAGGGCTGCGACACTGCGACGGTATCGGAAACAATCGCTCGAGCGCCGCAGGAAGTGCGGCTTGTCATCCGCGGTCAACGCGCTGCGCTGTTGCCGGAACGCGAACGCCGCCGGTCAAACGCATGCCTCACTTGGCGCCTTTATTCGCGGCGACCTTCGTCGGAAACAGTCTGTTGCGCAGGAGCCTCGCCCGTATCAGGCGCTGGCGTGCATCCGGGCGAGGCGCGTGACGCCCTCGCGCGCGAGCGGAGAGAGGCCGGACCCGCCCTCTGCGGCGATGCGGAGAATTTCGTCACGCATCCGGGGATCCCAGAAGTCGCTGAGGTGCTGGGCGACCCGTTCCGCCTGATCGCCGCCGGGCTGACTTTCGAAGAAGGTGGCGATCTGGTTGGCCATGCGGACGAGTTTCTCAGGCGACATCGGAGTGCTCTCCCGGATCGACGCGGCTTGGATGAGTGAAGATGTCGAAGCCGTCGCCGCGCGCGTTGGCGGCGAGTGTGAGACCCGACATGTCGGCAAGGCGGACGGCATGCGCCGTCGGCGCGGAGACGGCGATGAGCACCGGCGCTCCGACAGCAGCGGTCTTCTGCACCATCTCCAGAGAGATGCGGCTTGTCAGGACGATGGCACCTCGCGAGCCGTCGAGCCCGGCCCTTGCGATCGCGCCCGCCAGTTTGTCGAGCGCATTGTGTCGTCCCACGTCCTCGCGCACGACGGCGAGGCGGCCGCCCTGCCAGAAGCCTGCCGCGTGAACCGCGCGCGTCCGGTCGTGCAGGACCTGCGCGCTGCGGAGCGCCTCGACCGCCGCGTTGATTTCCGCCGCGGTGATCCGCAGTCCGCTGGCCGGAACGGGTGCCACCGGCCGCACCGCCTGATCGATGCTGTCGATCCCGCAGAGCCCGCAGCCGACGGGGCCGGCCATCGCCCTGCGGCGCGCGCCAAGCGCCTCGGCCCGCTCCTCGGAGATCCACATGCGGGCTTCGATGCCGCTCTCGTGCTCCTCGATCTCGAGGCTCTCGATCTCGGCCGGTGTCGCGACGATCCCCTCGGTCAGGGAGAAGCCCACCGCGAAGTCCTCCAGATCCTGCGGCGAGGCCATCATGACCGCCTGCGTCGAGCCGTTGTAGACGAGCGCGACGGCGGTCTCTTCGGGCAGCGCGCGCACGGTCCGCACCGTTCCGCCAGAGCGGACGGAGAGCCCCTCAAGGCTCCGGGAGGGGAGGTGCGCCGTCACTCGGCCGCCGGGAGGATGCGGCGCGCGCGTTCGGCCTGCGCGGCGTAATCCTCCTGCCATTCGGTAGGCCCGTTCGACAGCGAAACCTGAACGGCGGTCACCTTGTACTCGGGACAGTTCGTCGCCCAGTCCGAGTAGTCTGTGGTGATGACATTGGCCTGCGTGCCCGGATGGTGGAAGGTCGTGTAGACGACGCCGGGGCTCACCCTGTCGGTGAGGACGGCGCGCAGGGTGGTGTCCCCGGACCGCGACGCGAGCTTGACGAAATCGCCCTCCTTCACTCCGCGCACTTCGGCGTCGTGCGGGTGGATTTCCAGCACGTCTTCCTCGTGCCAGATCGTGTTCGCCGTCCGGCGCGTCTGGGCGCCGACGTTGTACTGGCTGAGGATGCGGCCCGTTGTGAGAAGGAGCGGGAATCGCGGGCCCGTCCGCTCGTCGGTCGCGACGTATTCGGTGACGATGAAGCGTCCCTTGCCGCGAACGAAACCGTCGACATGCATCAGGGGCGTGCCGTCGGGCGAAGCCTCGTTGCAGGGCCACTGGACCGAGCCCTTCTCCTCGAGCACGTCGTAGGAGACGCCCGCGAAGGAGGGCGTCGTCCCGGCGATCTCGTCCATGATCTGCGAGGGATGGGTATAGTGCCAGCCCGCGCCCATGGCATTGGCGAGCAGCTGGGTGATCTCCCAGTCGGCGTAGCCGTTGCGCGGCGCCATCACCCGTCGCACGCGGTTGATCCGGCGTTCGGCGTTGGTGAAGGTGCCGTCCTTCTCGAGGAAGGTCGAGCCCGGCAGGAAGACGTGGGCGTAGTTCGCGGTCTCGTTGAGGAAGAGGTCGTGGACGATCACGCATTCCATCGCGGCGAGGCCGGCGGCCACGTGCTTGGTGTCGGGATCGGACTGGAGGATGTCCTCGCCCTGACAGTAGAGGCCCTTGAAGGAGCCGTCGACGGCGGCGTCGAGCATGTTGGGGATGCGCAGGCCCGGTTCGGCGTCGATCTCGACACCCCAGGCCTCTTGGAACAGCGCGCGGACGTCCGCGCGCTTGACGTGTCGGTAGCCCGGCAACTCGTGCGGGA
>CAYTBD010000091.1:0-8061 GCA_964435755.1 uncultured Rhodobacterales bacterium | reverse complement strand
GCGCCGATATCGCGGTCTCCGCGCCGGTCGCGGCCGCGCCCGTCGCCCCGCCCATGCTCACCCTTGCCAGCGCGGGCGGACAGGACCGGATGCCCCGTATCGCGACGGCGCCGCTGTCCCAGTCACCGGTGATCCAGGTGACCCTCGTGGCCTTCGACGCGCCGTCCGGACTGCCCGCGCACGGTGCGCTTTCGAGCGTGATCCAGACCCGACCGGCCGCACCCGGTCCGGCGGCCTTCGCAGAGCCGGCGCCCGGCGGCGACCCGGGGCTTCGGTTGGCGGCGCTGGAGCCGCCCCGCGCGCTGCCGGAGGCGGAGGCCGAGCCACTGGTTCCGGGGGCGGACGGCGTGTTCGTCCATCTCAACGCGCCCGAGACGGTGCCCGAGGCCGATATCGGCAGCGTGACGGCGGGTCTCGCGGAGGCCGGGGTCGCTCTCAGCAAGATCCGCGAGGTCTCCTTCAAGGTCAGCGAGACGCAGGTGCGCTATTTCCACGCGGGCGACGCGCCCGCGGCGGGGGCTCTCGCCGATCTCTTCGGCGGCCGCGCGCGGGACTTCACGGATTTCCGGCCCTCGCCGCCAGACGGCACGCTCGAAGTCTATCTCGCCGGCGACCGCGTCGCGCCTCCGCCCCCCGCGCGCGCCGCGCCGAAGCCGGCGCAGCCGAGCGCGGCCGACCTGTTGCGCGACAGGATCGTACAACGACTCAGGCGGGGAGATCATCTGTGACCCGCCCGACCGGACAAAAAGACCACGACAACAGCAGACCGTCAGCCAGAAGGCCCCGACATGCCTAGCACCCGGCTCATCGCCGTCATCACCGCCCTCACCTGTCTTGCCGGCGCGCCCGGCGCCTACGCCGCCTACACCGTGGACCAGCTTCGCGACATCGAGAACCTCATCGTCGGCAAGAACTGCGGCGGGCTCCGGCTCTACATCGAGCGGAACCCCGGCCTCATCGAGGGAAGCGACCCGCTCGCCGTCGAACTGCGCTCGTTCGCGAGCGGGGTCGACACCGGGCTGATCGACTGCCTGTCGCGGGACTCCGACACCGTCGCGCGGAACGAGACGCTGTCGTCGATCACGGCGCGGCAGTACTGACCGGGGCGCGGGCGGGCATCGGGACAATGGCCGCCACGCCCTCCATCGCCTGTGTCGTCGAGCCGCGCTTTCCCGGCGGCACGTCCTCGGCCGTGGCGCGGGAGCTTGCGGTTCTCCGGGACCGGTTCGCGGTGGAGGTGCACGGACTCGCATCGCGGATGTTTCGGGATCGCCCGGTCGCGCCGGTGCTGGAGCGGGCGCTCGACGACCTGCGGCTGCCGCTCCGCATGCGGGCGCCGCAGATCTCGGCCGATCTCGTGGTCGTTCACAACCCGTCGTTTCTCAAGTTCGACGAGGACCTCGCGCCGCGGATCGTCGCGCGCGAGCTCGTGGTCGTGACGCACGAGAACATGCTGCGGCCGGGCGGGTTCGAGGCGTTCGACGCCGCGCATTGCCTTCGGCTGATCGACCGGTCGTCGCTTGCCCTGCGAAAGTCGCTCGCGCCGGTCTCGGCCTACAATCGGTCGACGGTCCGGGACTGGCTCGCGGCGCATCCCGAATTCGCCGGCTGGGGTCTGCTCGACGCGGACTGGACCAACATCTGCGATTTCGACCTCGAGCCTCCGACGGAGCACCCGGCGGACCGGCGTGGCCGGCATTCCCGCCCCGGCTTCGAGAAGTTCCCGGCACCGGAGGCGCTCGACCTCTGCTTTCCGGCCCATGCCGAGGAGAACGTCATCCTTGGCGGCGACAGTCTTCTGGCCGGAGAGACGTCGCGGCCACACTGGCGGATCATTCCGTTCAGGGGGATTGAAATCGACAGTTATTTCAAGATGATAGACTTCATGGTCTATTTCACGGCGGCAACCTGGCGGGAAAGCTTCGGTCGTGTCCTCGCCGAGGGCGTCGCGGCGGGAAAGGTCGTGATCTCGGACCCCGATACGGCGTCGATCTTCGCGGGCGCCGTCATACCGGCCCGACCGGAGGACGTCGACGGGATCGTCGCCGGGTTCGTCGACGCGCCGTCGCGCTATGTCGATCACGTCCTGTCCGCGCAGGACACCCTGACCGCGTTCTCCGCCGACGCCTTCCTCGCGCGGCAGGCGCCGCTCTTCGAGCGCCTCTCGCGGCGGGCCGCATGATCCTCCTCGAGGCAGGACGTCGATCCGAGCGTGGCTTCGACGCGAAGATGATCTTCGCGGCGCAGCTGTCGGACCGCGGACATGCCGTCGTCATCGACGAGGAGACGGTCCCCGACAAGTTCGAGCGCAGCCAGAAATACGAGGCGGCGCCCTACCTCGCGCGGATCGACGGACTCGGGATTTCGACCGTCATCATGATCGGAGCGGAGGACATCGACGACGCGACTCTGGCCCGGCTTCGCGGGCTCGGTCTCGGCCCGGACGTCCGGGTCGTCGCGATCGGGCGCTTCCCGGATCATCAGTCCGAGGTCGGGGCCCGGTCGCGCCTCGCCTATGCGCTTGGCCGGGAGCCTGGAACGTTCAACATTTCAGAACACTACAAGGGCGATCTTCATGTGACGGCGCTGTCGCCGCTCGCGGCTCTCGAGACGCCGGCCGCCGCGTCCATCGCCGACGTGCCCGAGGTCTTCGTGTTTCTGCCGGCCGAGTGGCTCGACGAGCCCCACACGCTGCCGATCCTCGCGGCCTTCGACAACGTTCCGGGCTTTCGCCTGAGCGTCGTCATGGCGGGGGCGGGCAAGAACGTGGTGAAGCGCTCGCGCTACACCGGACTCAACGTCTTCGGATATTCCGAACTCGGACCCTCGATCCTCGCCCGCCGCGCCGACGTCGCCGTCTTCTACGGCGATACGGTACCGGGAGAACGGATGGCTGCGCTGGCGGTAGAACTGATGGCGTCCGGCAAGCCGGTCGTCGACTGCACGAGCAACGCGTCGTTCCAGACCTCGGGCGCGCCCGTCCTGCGCGGACCGGAGGAACTGGCGGCGCTCCAGAACTTCCTCGAGTTCACCGTCCTCGTGAACGCCGAAGGCATCGGCCGCGAGGCCCGCCGGAGCCCGTGGCTCGAAGCGCGGCGGCTCTCGGCGCTCGAAGCGGAGATCGGACTCGCTCCGCCGGCGCGCCCCGACCCGGCAGTCCCGGACGCGCGCGTGCTCTTCATGCCGACGAACGGGAACGGATTGGGGCACGCGCAGAGGTGCGCGCTGATCGCCGACGAGTTCGAAACGCCGGATCGGGCGAATTTCGCGGCCTTCCCGTCCTGCGTGCCGCTGATCAAGGGCAGAGGGTTTCCCTGTCTGCCGCTCGTCCAGAAGAGCCCGGACCTTCCCGAGGATTACGCGAACGACATCGTGAACTACCTCAGGCTGCGCCGGACGCTCTCGCCCGCCGATCACCTCGTCTTCGACGGCGGCTACGTCTTCGAATCGATCTTCCGGACGATCCACGAGACCGGCTGCCGCGCGACATGGATCCGCCGGGGGCTCTGGCGGCCGGGGCAGATTTCCGAAGCCCAGATCGAGCGGGAGCGCGCATTCGACCGGATCATCGTGCCCGGGGAGGCGTTCGAGGAGTTGAACGCGGACTATTCCCAGGGACCCCACATGCGTCGTGTCGGGCCGATCGTCCAGCCGACGCCGGGGACCGATCCCGCAGGCGTGCGGACCCGGCTCGCCCGGATGCTCGGCGTCGATTTCGACAGCCTCGTCGTGACGATGCTGGGCGGCGGGGTCGCGGCCGACCGGTCCGCCCAGCTTCAGCGGGTTTGCGGGCTGCTTGCGCGGCGGCCCGGATGCCTGCACCTGATCGTGGTCTGGCCGAACTCGAAGATCGCGCCCGGCCTCTATGGCTGGAAGAACACGCGGGTGGTGCGGACCCACAACTCGCTCGCACTGTGCACGGCGGCGGATTTCGTCGTCTCGGCGGTGGGTTACAATTCGTTCCATGAACTGATGTATCACCGGATCCCGTCGATCTTCGTGCCGCAGGTCGCGCCCTACATGGACGACCAGGAGCGGCGCGCGCGGGCGGCCTCGGACCGCGACCTCGCGGTGACGGTGCTGGCGCACGAGCTTCTCGGCCTCGAACGCGCGGTGTCGGGCATGTTCGCGGGGCAGGGTGCGGAGATCCGCCAGAGACTCGAGGCGCTCGAGCTTCCTCAGACCGGCAACCGCGCCGCCGCGGGGTTGATCGAGGGGGAGCTCTGCCCATGAGCGACGATTTCTGGTTCGACGTCGTCACCCGGATCACCCCGGACGAGCCCGTGGACCTCGATCCGGTGGTGTTCGATCACGTGGCCGACGAGGTGTCCCGCGAGGTCGCCGCGCGCGGCCGGGCGGTGGCGGTCGCGCCGTCCTCGCGGCTCTGGGAGCGGGACGAGACACGGTCGCATATCGGCATCCGGATCGCGCGCACCCACCCGGATGCCCTGCATCTGGCGCTCCGGCTCGCGTCGGCGGCGGCTGAACGCGGCGTGGTGCCGGTGATCGTCTCGAGCCTCGACCGGACGGGGCTCGAAAGGTTCGGCTTCCGCGTCGAGCGGCTGCCCTCCGGTCCGCCCGACGAGGTCGCGCGCTGCGAGGCGGAGGTCCGCAGGCTCTGGGACATGCCGATCGTCATCGATCTGGAGGATGTCGCGGATCTCGGCTGAGCATGGGCACCTCGGGAGCCGTGCCGGACATCGGCCCCCGCGGACGTCCTCCTCGGGAGGCACGCGAAACGCGCGCCCGCCGCGTCACGGCGGGGCGATCTCGATCTCTCCCAGCACCGCGAAGGCCTCGTAGGGCGCCAGCTGCACGGTTCCGCGCAGGTCGTCGCGCGGCGCGACGTTGTGGACGAGGGGCCTGCCGCTGACGCGCATCCCCGCCGGGACGTCGAAGGTCACGGGCTGCCCGGTGAAGTTGGCGATGACCGAGAGGCGCTGGTCCTCCGTTTCCCGCGCGTAGGCCATGACGGCGGGGTCGCCCTCCGCGAAGCCCACGAAGCGGCCGTGCGAGACGATCCCGAGCTCTTTCCTGAGCGCGATCAGCCGTTTGTAATGCGCGATGACGCCGTCCGGGTCGGCGAGATCGCGGGCGACGTTGATCTCGGCGTGGTTCGGGTTGACGTCGATCCACGGCGCGCCGTCGGTGAACCCCGCCTGCGGGCCGTCGGCCCACTGGACCGGCGTGCGGGCGTTGTCGCGGCCGTTTTCCCGCGCGGCGGCGAGGAAGTGCTTGGGCTCCATGCCCTCCGCCACCTTGTCGCGGTAGAGCCCGAGCGTCTCGAGATCGCGGAACTGCTCGATCCGGGTGAACGCGGTGTTCGTCATCCCGATCTCCTCGCCCTGATAGACGAACGGCGTGCCGCGCATGAGATGGACGACCGTCGCGAGCATCTTCGCCGAACGTCTGCGGTACCGCCCCGGATCGCCGTATTTCGAGACCTGCCGCGGCAGGTCGTGGTTCGACAGGAACAGTGAGTTCCAGCCGTCGTCGGCGAGCGTGCGCTGCCAGGTGAAGAGCTCCCGCTTGAAGCGGGTGAGGTCGAACGGTTTCGGCGCCCATTTGCCGTGTTCCTCGTCCTCGAAGGCGGTGACGTGGTTGAACTGGAAGACCATGTCGAGCTCGCCCCGGTCGCGCCCGCAATAGAGAAGCGCCGTTCGCGGGCTGACGGACCAGCTTTCGCCGACGGTCACCACGTCGCGGCCCGCGAGCGTCTCGCGGTGCATCTCCTGGAGATGGTCGTGGAGCGTCGGGCCTTCCTCCATGACGCCGAGATCGACGTCCTTGCCGATGAGCGAGATCACGTCCATCCGGAAGCCGCCGATCCCGCGGTCGAGCCACCAGTTCATCATGTCGTAGATCTCGCGCCGCAGGGCCGGGTTGGACCAGTCGAGGTCGGGCTGGTGCGGGCTGAAATGGGCGTAGTAGTACTGCCCGAGCCCCGGCACCCAGTTCCAGGCTGACCCGCCGAAGGTGGCGCGGTCGCCCGAGGGCGGGCCTCCGTCGGGGGCGGGCGCGCGCCAGATGTAATAGCGGTGCTCGGGGGAGGACGGATCGGCGAGCGCCGTCTCGAACCAGTGGTGGCGGTTCGAGGTGTGGTTGACGACGAGATCCATCACGATGCGGATGTCCCGCTCTCCGGCCGCGGCGATCAGGCGGTCCATGTCGTCGAGCGTGCCGAACTCGGGCGCGATCGCGCGGTAGTCGGCGATGTCGTAGCCGTTGTCCTCCATCGGCGAGGCGTAGACGGGCGAGAGCCAGATGAAGCCGATGCCGAGGCCGGCGAGATAGTCGAGCTTGCCGATGATGCCGGGGATGTCGCCGATGCCGTCGCCATCGCTGTCGGCGAAGCTGCGCGGCCAGATCTGGTAGCCGGTCGCGCGTTGCCACCACGGGATCACGACAGCCCGGCCCGGGGTCGCTAGGTCATCTGCAAGGTGCGCCGTGTCTGCCGTCATCCTGTCCTCCCTGCTAGGAAAGGTCCTGCACCGCGGGCAGGTTCCCGGTCCGGTCGTCCGGGCGGCGTCTGACCTAGAGCGGCGTCGCGAAGGAGCGGCTCGTCCGGCCTTCGGCCGCCCGGCGCGTCTCTTCCTCCGCGATGGCGGCGTCGAGCCCTGTGCGGTCGGTGAGGCCGTGGATGTTGGCGCGCGTCGGGATCGCCTCGACGAAATGGATGAAGCGTTCGTGCGCGACGTCGTGGAGACGGCGGAGTTCGCCCAGCGGGTCGGGATGGTCGTCGGCGCGCAGGTCGAGCCAGGGGTAGTCCTCGCCCCGGTGGATGCGGAGCGCGGCGGACTGCCGGCCGCGCTTGTCGCCGCCAGCGGCCTCGCCCGCTTCCATCGCCGTCATCAGGCGCTCGGCGAGCGGGAGATGCATGTGCGCCGCATAGGCCGCGAGCGCGTCCGCGATCACGGCCTCGCCGGCGAGCATGTTGCCCGCGACGGAAACGCCGTCGCCGATGAGATGGCCGCACCATTCTGTGCAGCGCCCGCCGGTATGCGCGGCCGAGCGGCCCTCGGCGTCGATCGCGTGGATCTGGCGCAGGCCTTCGCCCCGGTCCTGCGCGACGAGATCGGCGACCACGGTTTCCGCGGCTTCGCCCGCGGCGAGCCGGTCCGCCGCGTCGATGCCCCAGAGCGGGCTGATGAAGGCCTGCGTGGCCACGGCGCAGCGGCCGGGGCGGATATGCGGGACGAGCGCGCCCACGGCGAAGAAGCGGCTTGCGACGGCCACGCCGTAGAAGCCGGTCTCGGGGTCGCGGGCGACGATGGAGTAGGTCATCGGGCTGTGTCTCCTTCTCAGCGGCCGACCGCGTAGGCCTGCATCAGGCGGGGTGTGGCCGCGGCCTTGAGCATGCCGTCGGGCGACCGGGATGCGGCGGTGAGGCGGCCGACGGTCCAGGGCTCGGCCACCTCGACGTCATGGCCGCGCGCGCGAAGGTCGTCGATGACGGCGTCGCCGAAGGCGGGCTCGACCATGAGATGGCCGGGCTTCGTGCCGCGCGGGTAGAACGACGCCTGAAAATGGCCGGTGTGGAAGAGCGGCGCGTCGATCGCCTCCTGCAGGTTCATCCCGCCGTGGACGAGGCGCAGGAAGAGGATCAGCTGCCACTGGTCCTGCTGATCGCCGCCCGGCGTGCCGAAGGCGTGGCGCGTGCCGTCCGGCGCTTCGGCCATCGAGGGCGACAGCGTGGTGCGCGGGCGGCGGCCGGGCGCGAGCGAGGTGGGCAGCCCGTCGTCGAGCCAGAACATCTGCGCGCGCGAATTGAGCGGCATGCCGAGGCCGGGGACGACGGGCGAAGACTGGAGCCAGCCGCCCGACGGCGTGGCCGAGACCGAATTGCCCCACTGGTCGATCACGTCGATATGGACGGTGTCGCCCCGGCGCTCGGTCAGGTGTGCCATCGTCGGCTCGCCAGCGCCCATGCCGGGCCCTGCCACGGTCTTGGCCGCCGCGCGGGCCAGCGCCGCGTCGGCCCAGGCCTCGTAACCGTCGATCCTTCCGGGCCGCTGCTCGCGCGAGGCGGCCGCGCCGATGAGGTCGCGCGCCGCCTGCGCG
>CAYTBD010000090.1:0-8124 GCA_964435755.1 uncultured Rhodobacterales bacterium | reverse complement strand
CTCGGCGAGGTCGCGCGCGGCCTGCCCGAAATGGCGGTCGAGGTTCTCCACCCGCTGACCCAGCCGCGCGACGTCCGCGCCGAGGAGCGCGAGTTCCCGGCGGATGCGCGTCGCTTCCGCGCGCAGCCGCGCGTCCTTCAGCACGGCGCGCATGGTGTTGAGCGTGGCCATGCAGGTGGTGGGCGAGACGATCCAGACCCGGGCGGCGAAGCCTTCGCGGACGACATCGGCGAAGTTCGCGTGAAGCTCGGCATAGACCGCCTCCGACGGCAGGAACATCAGCGCGCCGTCCGCCGTCTCGCCCTCGATGATGTAGCGTTCGGAAATGTCGCGGACGTGCTTCTTGACCGATGTGCGGAAGGCCCGGGCGGCCTCGGCCATCTCCTGCGGGGTCTTGGCGGCCCGCAGAGCCTCGTAGGCTTCGAGCGGGAACTTGGCGTCGATGACGATGGGACCCGGCGGGTTCGGCAAGTGGATGAGGCAGTCGGACCGCCGCCCGTTGGAGAGCGTCGCCTGCAGCGTATAGCTGTCGGTGGGCAGCGCCTTGGAGACGATGTCGCGAAGCTGGATCTCCCCGAAGGCGCCGCGGGTCTGCTTGTTCGACAGGATGTCCTGGAGCGACAGGACGTCGCCCGAGAGCTTCTCGATGTTGGCCTGCGCCTTGTCGATGGTCTGAAGCCGTTGCTGAAGCTCGCCCAGCGACCGCGCGGTGCGGGAGGCCGAGCCGTGGAGGTTCTCGTGCATCTTCGCGCTGACCTCGGCGAGGCGCTGCTCCATCAGCTTGAGCATCTGCGCCTGGCTCGCCGCCTGCGCCTCGGAGACGTGGGTGAGGCCGCCCGAAAGCTGCTGCTGTCCGGCGGTGAGCGACTCCACGCGCTGACCCATCGCGTTCATCTGGTGGATCATCGGCGTCATCAGGTCCGCCGAGCGCCCTGCCCTGCGGACCGCCATGACGAGAAGGATCAGCACGACAAGTGACAGACCCGCCGCCCCGAGGGCCGCGAGGACGAGCGGGTCGCCGAAGGCGTAGGTCTGTCCGCCGATCTGGATCATGTGCGCCCGAAGAGCCGTTCGATGTCGGCCAGCCGAAGCTCGACATAGGTGGGCCGGCCATGGTTGCACTGGCCGGAATGGGGCGTCGCCTCCATCTCGCGCAGGAGCGCGTTCATCTCTTCCGGGCGCATCTGCCGGCCCGACCGGACGGAGCCGTGGCAGGCGACGCGCGACAGGATCGCCTCGATGCGGGACTGGAGCGTGTCGGAGGCGCCGAGATCGCTGAGCTCGTCGAGGATGTCGAGGACGAGCGCCTTCGCGTCGACGGGGCCGAGGACGGCGGGGGTCTCCCTAACGGCGATCGCGCCGGGGCCGAAGGCGTCGATCGTGAGGCCGAGGCGGGCGAGGTCGTCGGCGTGGTCGAGCAGGCGCTGCGCGTCGGCATCCGGCAGTTCCACGATCTCGGGGATGAGGAGCGCCTGCGCGGCGACGCCGGTCTCGGCCATCTGGCGCTTGAGCTTCTCGTAGACGAGGCGTTCGTGGGCCGCGTGCTGGTCGACGATGACGATGCCACGGTCGGTCTGCGCGATGATGTAGTTCTCGTGGACCTGTGCGCGGGCGGCGCCCAGCGGGCCTTCGGGCGTGGGCGCCTCCGGCTCCGGCGCGAAGACGCGGGCGGAGAGGCTGCCGGCCTCGGCAAAGCCATAGGCGGCGGGGCGCTGTCCGGGGCGGTCCATCTGGTAGACGCGGGGCGCCTGCGGTTCGGGACGGAAGGCGTCGAGCGTGTCGGCGGCGACGGTGGTGGAGGCGCGGTGGCCCGCGCCCGAGAGCGCCGCACGCAGGCCCGAGACGATGAGGCCGCGCGCCGCCTGCGGGTCGCGGAAGCGGACCTCGGCCTTGGCGGGATGGACGTTGACGTCGACGAGATGCGGGTCGCAGTCGATGAAGAGCGCCGCAGCCGGATGACGGTCGCGGCTGAGGAAATCCATGTAGGCGGCGCGCAGCGCGCCGGTCATCAGCTTGTCGCGCACGGGCCGGCCGTTGACGCAGAGGTGCTGAGCCACGGCCGCGCCGCGCGAATAGGTGGGCAGCGCGGCGTAGCCGGTGAGGGAGAGGCCGCCGCGCCCGGTGTCTATGAGGACGGCATTCTCGGCGAAATCCGATCCAAGGACACAGGCCAGCCGGGCCTTGAGCGCGGTCGGCGCATCGCCGGTTTCGGGGTCCGCGCGGAAGACATCGCGCGTCGCGCCGCCGGTCATGTCCGTCAGGACGAACCCCACGCGCGGCTCTGCGATGGCGAGGCGCTTTACGATGTCGGCCAGTGCCTGCGCCTCGGCCCGGTCGGTGCGGAGGAACTTGAGCCGGGCGGGCGTGGCGTAGAAGAGGTCGCGCAACTCCACCACCGTGCCCTTGGACAGGGCGGCGGGGCGGACGGGGCCGACGCGGCCTGCGTCGGCGGCGATGGCGTGCGCGTCGGTCCCCGGTGGGCGCGAGGTGATCGTGAGGCGGCCCACGGCGGCGAGCGAGGCCAGCGCCTCGCCCCGGAAGCCGAAGGTGTGGATGTCGAGAAGGTCCGACCCGTCGATCTTGGAGGTGGCGTGGCGGGCGAGCGCGAGGGGCAGGTCGTGGGCGGGGATGCCGGAGCCGTCGTCGGTCACGCGGATGAGCGTCTTGCCGCCGTCGGCATAGGCGACCTCGATCCGGGTGGCGCCGGCGTCGAGCGCGTTCTCGACCAGTTCCTTTACGGCGGAGGCGGGCCGTTCTACCACCTCGCCGGCCGCGATGCGGTTGATCGCGGCCTCGTCGAGGGGCCGGATTTCCCGGTGAGCGCCGGATATCTTGGGGTCAGCGAGGGCCATGACACCAGAACTAGCATGGCCCTTCGCGATTCGACAGGGCTACGTCAGTTCGTGGCCTCGACGCCCGCCGGCTGGCCCACGACGACGAAGTGCAGGTCCTCGGGGCGATAGATCCTCTCGGTCACGCGGGCGATGTCCTCGAGCGTGACCGCCATGACCTTGTCGTTGCGGGTCGCGACGTAATCGATCGGGAGGCCGTCCATCTGCATGCCGACGAGGATGCGCGCGATCGGACCGTTGCCGTCGAAACGGAGCGGATAGGCCCCGGTCAGATAGGTCTTGGCCTCGTCGAGTTCCTCCTGCGTCACGCCCTCTTCGGCGATGCGGCGCCATTCCTCGGTCACGACGTCGATCGTGGCGCTCATGCGGTCGTTGGCCGAGGCGACCTGCCCCATGACGAGCTCTGCGAGATCCATGGGCACGAGATATGTGCCGATGCCGTAGGTGAGGCCGCGCTTCTCGCGGACCTCCTCCATCAGCCGGGACTGGAGCCCGGAGCCCCCGAAGATCTCGTTGGCGATGTAGGCCGCGAAGAAGTCGGGATCGTCACGGGTGATGCCCTCGTGGCCGAAGAGCGCGACGGACTGCGGCGTGTCGAAGGGTTCGACGGTGACGCCGCCTTCGAGCTGGTACTCGGCCTCGGGCGGGAGCGGCGCGCCCTCTGCGGGCAGGCCGGCGAGAAGGTCGTCGAGAAGCGCGCCCAGATCCTCGGGCGTGATGTCGCCCACCGCGCCCACATAGATCCGGTCCCGGGCGAGCGCGCGGGCGTGCGCCTCGACGATGTCGTCGCGGGTGAGGGCGGTCAGCGTCTCGATGGTGCCGTCGCGGGACGAGCCGTATGGGTGATCGGCGAACGCCATCCGGTCGAAGGTGCGCGAGGCGATGGTGTTGGGATCGGTCGCGTCCGAGCGGAGGCCCGAGAGAACCTGCGCGCGGACCCGTTCCACCGCGTCCTCGTCGAACCGCGGCTCGACCAGCGCCTTGCGCAGAAGCTCGACGGATTCGGCGCGGTTCTCCGTCAGGAAGCGGGCCGAGACCGACACCGCGTCGTCGTAGGTATCGAAGTCGTAGGACGCGGCGAGACGTTCGCGGGCCGCCGCGAACTCCTGCGCGGTCATGTCGGCCGCACCTTCCTCGAGAAGCGCCATCATCAGGTTGATCGCGCCACGGTCTTCGGGAACGTCGAGCGACGCGCCGCCCCGGAAGCGGATCTCGATGGCCGCGAAGGGGATCGACGGTTCCTCGACCAGCCAGGCGGTGATGCCGCCGGGCGACGTGACTTCCTGAATGTCGACGGCGGCTTTCGCGGGAAGGGCCGCGGCGACTGCCACGAAGGCGGCGAAGACTGCGCGGATCATTGCATGACCTCCTCGGTCCCAGGTCCGGTGAGCCAGCCGGTGACGGCGGTCTTGCGGTCGAAGACGCGCCGGGCGGCGGCGAGGATTTCCTCTTCGGTGATCGATTTCAGGATGTCGGGCCACGCCTGCACGTCCTTGACGGTCAGGCCCGAGGTGAGGGCCATGCCGTAGGAGCGGGCGAGGGACTGGATGTTGTCCTGCTCATAGATGAGCGACGCGCGAATCTGCGTCTTGATCCGCTCGAGCTGCTCGGGATCGACACCCTCGTCGAGGAACTCGGCCACCGCCCGATCGAGCGCCGACTCGGCGTCGGCCAGCTCCACGCCCTGTGACGGGACGATGACGAGGCCGAAGGTCGTGTCGTCGAGCGAGGTCCCGCTGTAGAACGCGGAGGCGTAGACCGCGCTCTGGGTTTCGAACTGCAGCTTGCGCGGCAGCACGGATGTCTGGCCCGACCCGCCGAGGATCTCGGCGAGAAGCTGAAGCGCCGCCGCCTCGCGCTGATCGTCCGGATCGCGCTCGGGCGCGAGGTAGGTGCGCACGACATAAGGCTGCGCGACGCGGGGATCCTCGTAGGTGATCCGGCGCTCGGCCAGTTGCGGCGGCTCCTGCGGACGCATGCGCGGTTCGATGTCGGGGTTCGCGGGGATCGTGCCGTAATGCCGTTCGGCCAGTGCGCGGACGTCGTCGGGCTCCACGTCGCCGGCGACGATCAGGATCGCGTTGTTGGGCGCGTAATGGTCGGCATAGAACGCCTCGGCGTCGTCCTGCGACAGCTGTTCCATCTCGTGGCGCCAGCCGATGATCGGGATGCCGTAGGGATGGTTCTTGTACTGCGCGGCGTTCCGCATCTCGCCGAAGAGCGCACCGGGTTCGTTCTCGGTGCGCTGGTTGCGTTCCTCGAGAATCACGTCGCGTTCGGTCAGCACATCCTCTTCGGTGAGCCGCAGGTTGACCATCCGGTCGGCCTCCATCTCCATCATGAGATCGAGCCTGTCGGCCGCCACCCGCTGGAAATAGGCGGTATAGTCGAACGAGGTGAAGGCGTTGTCGGTCCCACCGTTCGCCGCGACGACGTCGGAGAACTCGCCCGGACCCAGCGTTTCGGTACCCTTGAACATCAGGTGCTCGAGGAAATGCGAAATACCGGACTTGCCGGGCGGTTCGTCGGCGGCGCCCACACGGTACCAGACCATGTGAACCACGACCGGCGCCCGGTGATCCCCGAGGACGACCACATCCATGCCGTTGTCGAGCGTGAAGGTCGCGACCTCGGCCGCGCGCAGGGGCAGCGCCGCGATGAAGGTCAGCGCGATCGCGGCGATAAAGCGAGTCATGTCGAGAAAATCCTCCGTTCCCGTTCCACAAGGAAATACGGGAAATCACCCCCGTTTCAAGCGCACCCAACGCTCCCGTGATGGCGTTCAGGACCCCGGATCGGGAACGGGCGGCGCGGCGGGGGTGCGGATGCCGGCGGCGCGGAAGCGTTCCAGTTCCCGGTGCTGGTCGAGTTCGAACGGCCTGTACGCCTTGAAATAGACGCTTGCGTTGAACAGACGCTCAAGAAGCCGCCCGTCGTTCTCGCGGCGGTACTCCAGATCGGCCGCGGCGAGGTCGGTGCGGATGTTGCCGTCGACGCCATAGCGCGTCGCATAGCTGACGAGGCCGCCGTCACCGCCGCCGCGTGTCAGAACCTCGGCGTTGCCGCCCAGCGCGGCGTAGGCGTCGGCCTCGGGCGTGGGATCGGCGCGGTTCGCACCGCCCGGCGTCGGCGGGGGAAGCGCCGCCATGTCCTGCGGCATCTCGAGCGGTTTCGTGGGCAGGATGGCGAATTCGTCGGGCCCGCCCGTGTCCGACCTGAGCGTGTAGAGCCGCGGGTCGCGGTCCGCGCAGGCCGAAAGCGCCAGCGCCGCCGCCATCGCGATGACCCCAAGTTTCGCCTGCATCCTGCCTCCCGTCACTCGATCCGCGCCCCGTGTCTAGCCCGGTTTGCCGGTCTCGTCACGGGCCTTGTCGCGACCCGTGAAAAGGATGAGCCCGATCGCGCCGGCGAAGATCGAGATATCTGCCACGTTGAAGGAATAGGGGTTCTCTAATCCGCAGCAGGACATGTTGAGGAAATCCGCGACCGCGCCGTAGAGGATGCGGTCGATCATGTTGCCAAGCGCCCCGCCGACGAGAAGCCCGCCCGATATCATGGCGAGCCGTCCCTCGTCCTCTTTCCTGATCCACCAGACGATCCAGCCCGATATCAGGACCGCGATGGCGATGAGCAGCCAGCGCGACCAATCCGCGTCGCCCGCGAAAAGGCCGAAGTTGATGCCCCGGTTCCACGCCATGCGGAAGTTCACGAAGGGTGGCAGCACGTCGATGGAGCCGAGCGCCTTGAGGTTCATGACGTGGACGACGACGATCTTGGTGATCTGGTCGAACACGAAGATGATCGCGGCGGTGAGGGCAAGCCAGCGCATGCCGTCAGTGCCTGAAATGACGCATGCCGGTGAACACCATGGCGAGCCCGGCGGCGTCGGCGGCGGCGATGACCTCGTCGTCGCGCATCGAGCCGCCGGGCTGGATCACGGCGGTCGCCCCCGCTTCTGCGGCGGCCAGGAGGCCGTCGGGGAAGGGAAAGAAGGCGTCGGAGGCGACGACGGAGCCCTTTGCCGGGGTCTCGTCGAGGCCCAGATCCCCGGCCATGCGGCGGGCCTTGAGCGCGGCGATGCTGGAGCTGTCGATCCGGCTCATCTGACCCGCGCCGATGCCCACCGTCGCGCAGTCCTTGGCGTAGACGATGGCGTTCGACTTGACGTGCTTGGCGACCGTCCACGCGAAAAGAAGGTCGGCGCGTTCGGCGTCGGACGGGGCGCGTTTCGTCACGACCTCGAGGTCGTCGGCGGTGATCCGCCCGTTGTCGCGGTCCTGCACCAGGAAACCTCCCGAGACCTGCCGGAACGAGAGCCCCGGCTGTTTCGGGTTCGCGAGCCCCGCGGCGGTGAGAAGGCGGAGGTTCTTCTTGGTGGCGAAGTGCTCTTTCGCCTCGTCGTCGGCGCCGGGGGCGATGACGACTTCGGTGAAGGTTTCGGTGATCGCGCGGGCGGTGTGGATGTCGAGCTTGAGGTTGAGCGCGACGATGCCGCCGAAGGCCGATGTCCGGTCGCAGTCGAAGGCGCGGCGGTAGGCGTCGATCAGCGTCTTGCCCGTCGCCACGCCGCTGGGGTTGGCGTGTTTGATGATGGCGCAGGCGGGACCGCCGCCGGGCAGGAACTCCGAGACGAGTTCGTAGGCCGCGTCGGTGTCGTTGATGTTGTTGTAGCTGAGTTCCTTGCCCTGCCACTGGGTCGCCGTGGCGACGCCGGGACGGTCGGTGCCGTCGGTGTAGAAGGCGGCGGACTGGTGCGGATTCTCGCCGTAGCGGAGCGACTGCCGGAGCGTGCCCGCGAAGGTCCGGCGGCGCGGGGCGGCGTCGCCGAGGGCGCCGGCCATCCACGACGACACCGCCGCGTCGTAGGCCCCCGTCCGGGCATAGGCCGTCATCGCGAGGCGCTGGCGAAAGGCGTAGGACGTGGCGCCGTCGTTGCGGTCGAGTTCCTCCACGAGCGGGGCATAGTCGTCGAGGTCGGTCAGCACAGCGACATAGGCATGGTTCTTGGCGGCGGCGCGGATCATGGCGGGGCCGCCGATGTCGATGTTCTCGATGCAGTCGTCGTAATCCGCCCCCGCCGCCACGGTGGCCTCGAACGGATAGAGGTTGACGATCAGGAGGTCGATGGGCTCGATCCCGTGTTCCTCCATCGCCTGCGCGTGGGACGGCTCGTCCCGGAGCGCCAGAAGAGCGCCGTGGACCTTCGGGTGCAGCGTCTTGACGCGCCCGTCCATCGTCTCGGGGAAACCGGTGAGGTCCGCCACGTCGCGGA
>CAYTBD010000089.1:0-8287 GCA_964435755.1 uncultured Rhodobacterales bacterium | reverse complement strand
CGGCGGGCGTCAACTACAACGGCGTGTGGGCGTGCCTCGGCCAGCCGGCCTCGGTCTTCCGCCAGCACAAGGCGCCCTATGCGGTCATCGGTTCGGACGCGACGGGGATCGTCTGGGCGATCGGCGACAAGGTCACGCGCTGGAAGGTGGGCGACGAGGTGGTCGTCCATTGCAATCAGGACGACGGCGACGACGAGGAGTGCAACGGCGGCGACCCGATGCTGTCGCCGTCCCAGCGGATCTGGGGCTACGAGAGCGCCGATGGATCCTTCGCGCAGTTCACACGCGTGCAGGCGCAACAGCTGATGGCGCGGCCAAGACACCTGACGTGGGAAGAGTCCGGCTGCTACACGCTCACGCTCGCCACGGCCTACCGTATGCTGTTCGGTCATCCGCCGCACGATCTTCAACCGGGTCAGAACGTGCTGGTCTGGGGCGCCTCGGGCGGGCTCGGGTCCTTCGCGATCCAGCTCATCAACACCGCTGGCGCCAACGCGATCGGCGTGATCTCGGACGAAACGAAGCGCGAGTTCGTCATGAGCCTCGGCGCGAAGGGCGTCATAAATCGCAAGGATTTCGACTGCTGGGGTCGGCTTCCCGAGGTCGGGACGGACGACTACACCACCTGGTTCTCCGAGGTCCGGCGCTTCGGCAAGGCGATCTGGGAGATCACGGGCAAGGGCGTGAATGTCGACATGGTGTTCGAGCATCCCGGAGAAAGCACTTTCCCGGTCTCGACCTTCGTGGTGAAGCGCGGCGGCATGGTGGTGATCTGCGCCGGGACCACGGGCTACAACTGCACCTTCGACGTGCGCCACATGTGGAGCCACCAGAAGCGGCTCCAGGGCAGCCACTTCGCGCATCTCAAGCAGGCGAGCGCGGCCAACCGGCTGATGCTCGAGCGGCGCCTCGACCCGTGCATGTCGGAGGTGTTCGAGTGGCGCGATCTGCCGCAAGCACATGTGAAGATGCTGAAGAACGAGCACAAGCCGGGCAACATGGCGGTGCTGGTGCAGGCGCCGAAGACAGGGCTGCGGACGTTCGAGGATACGCTGGAGGCGAGCCGGTCGCGCTGATGCGGCGATAGCGGATCAAGCCGTCAATGGTTCGGTCTTCCTCCAAGGAAATACCCGCAAAACACGGCTGAGCCAGCGTCTCCATTCCCAGATACCCTTCTCTTTCACGGCTTTTCCGAGCCGTTACCCCGCTATTTTCGGGGAGTTCGATTCCGCGAATTGGAAGACCGTCGTGTGCATGTTAAAGTTGTGTTAATGGGCTGTTAACCAATCATGACGAGATTGACATGCGGAATGACTGGATCCTGGATGTGCTGGCGGATCTTGGAGAGTTCGCGAAACGGAACCAGCTGGACGTGCTGGAGACCGAACTGAAACGCGTGCACAAGCTCGCCAGCGACGAGGTCTCCGGTGAAATCTCGTCTGTGTCTGGGGAAAGGTGCCGGCATGCAGAGTCGGCTGGAGCCGGTCATCGCGTCCATTCAGAAGGTCAAGGCGCTTGATGAACTGAACGTCGAGATCAGGGCGCTTCGCGGAAGCCTCGGCGTCGAGCATGTCATCTACCATTCGGTCAACAGCACGGGATCTCAATACGCCGCGCTCACCTATACCGACGAGTGGGTCGAGCGGTATCTGGAGAAGCACTATGCCCGCATAGATCCCGTTGTGCAGGGCTGCTACCAGCGCTTCCACCCCGTGGACTGGAAACGGCTCGACTGGTCCGGCAAGGCGGCGCGCCTTTTCCTCGGAGAGGCGACGGATGCCGGTGTCGGCAATCAGGGCTTCTCCATCCCGATCCGGGGACCGGGCGGACAGTTCGCGCTCTTCACCGTGTCAAATCGTTGCGATGATGCGGAATGGGCTCTCTACACCCGCGCCCGCGTGGGAGATCTCATTCTGCTGTCGCATTTCGTGAACCAGAAAGCGCTCGAGATCGAGCGTGGCACCGACATGCTTCGCTCCAGCCAGCTTTCCCCACGCGAGATAGACGCGCTCACAATGCTGTCCATGGGGCTGAGCCGGACGCAGGCGGCCGAAAGCCTCTCGATCTCCGAGCACACGCTGAGGGTCTACATCGAAAGCGCACGCCACAAGCTCGGGGCGGCCAACACGACCCATGCCGTGGCAAAGGCTCTGACGCTCGGCCAGATCGTGTTCTGACGACGGGGATGCCGGATGGCGGATGCCCCCTCCGGCCGACCGCCGATCGGTCCAGCGGGAGACGGGAGCGATCCGGCATCGCTTCGATGCTCGTGAGCGCGCGGTTCGGTTCGGCGACCGGCCGGAACGGCTGGCAGGTCTCCGGCGGGACGGATAGGGTCGCCGGCATGAACGTACCCGCGACGCTTTTCTCCGAGGATCAGGCCGAGGCCTGGGACACCGCGGCCGAGATCCTGAGAGGTGCGGGCGTCGATGTCGAGGAGCAGGTCACGACGCCGCGGGCGGACGGACCGGGCGGCGTCCTGGCGATCCTGGGCAAGGCCGGGACGGGCAAGACCATGTTGCTCGCCAAGCTGGGCGAGGCGCTGGCCGACGCGGGCGTCGAAACCGTCACGGGCGACTACGACTACCGCAAGCGCAAGGACAAGCGGACGCTGGCCATCCTCGCGCCTACGAACAAGGCCGCGAGCGTGCTGCGCCACCGCGGCGTGCCCGCGACGACGATCCACCGAATCCTCTACACACCGGTCTACGATCCCGAATACGAGAAGCTGGCGGAATGGCTGGCCGAGGGCGGCGAGAGGCCGGCGATCGAGGGACTGACCGAGATCGCCTACGAGAGGGCGCAGGCGTTCTACCGCACCCACCGGTCGATCCCCGGCGCCATGGCGGCAGCGGGGCTCCGGGGGTCGGACTTCATCAAGGGGTGGAAAAGGCGGGAGGATCCGCTGGACATTGGATTCGTCGACGAGGCGTCGATGCTCGACGAGCGGCAGTTCGAGGATCTCAAGGAGATCTTCCCGGTTCTCCTGCTCTTCGGTGATCCCGCCCAGCTCGCGCCTGTGAACCAGTCGGGGTCCATGGTCTTCGACTCGTTGCCCGAGGGGCGGCAGCTCCGGTTGCAGCGAATTCACCGCCAGGCGGAGGACAATCCGATCCTCGACCTCGCGCATGCGCTCGCCGACGAGAGTCTCACCTTCGAGAGGTTCGAGCGGATGGTGGAGGAGGCCGCGCGGCGCGATCCACGGGTGATGGTCGAGGGGCGGGTCGACAGCGATCTCATGGCGCGCTCGCCGGTTCTCGTCTGGCGGAACGCGACGCGCATCCGGCTGATCCATGCTTTCCGTGCAGCCCACGGGGCGCCTGCGGATGCGTTGCTGCCGGGAGAGCCGCTGGTCTGCGACGGGATCGAACTGCCGCTGAAGCAGCGCAAGCGCCGGATCGAACTGGAGGCGCGCGGTCTCGTGAAGGGCGCGCAGGCGATCTACCTGCGGCCCGGCAAGCGCCCGGGATTCTCGCGGCTGCATCTGGTGGGCGCCCAAGACCCGCAGGTTTCCGCCGCGTCCATCGTGAAGATCGAGGCGCCGGGCGAGGAGGAGCCGTTCATCCCATTCGCCGCGAACATGGGGGCCGTGTTCCTGCACGGTGCAGCGGTCACGATACACAAGGCGCAAGGGTCGCAGTGGGAAACGGTGCAGGTTTTCGCGCCCGACCTCTACGCCGCGGCGCGGGCGGGCCGGGTGGAGGCGGGGATACCGCTCTGGAAACGGCTTGCCTACGTCGCCATCACGCGTGCCGAGCACCGTCTGATCTGGGTGACACGTTACCGGCTGGGCCGGCCGGCGCGGCCCCTCGACACGAGCGATCTGGACGTGCCTGCGGCGCCGCTGACACTCACGGGGGAGGGAGATTTCGAATGACGGGAACGATGCTGGTGACGGGGGCGAGTTCGGGGATCGGGCGCGCGGTGGCGGAGATGGCGCTCGAAGCCGGTTGGCGCGTCGGCCTGATGGCGCGGCGCGAGGCGGAGCTTCGGGACCTCGCGGGAAACCGTGAGACGGCGCTTGTGGTGCCGGGCGACGTGACCTCGCTCGCCGCGTGCGAGCGGGCGGTCGCCGGCGTGGCGGAGACATGGGGGCGTCTCGACGTGCTCTTCAACAACGCGGGGATCTTCACGCCGCAGGGCACGATCGACGAGATCGACCACGCGGACTGGACCCGGTCGGTAGCGGTGAACCTGACGGGTATGTTCAACGCGGCAAGAGCGGCTTTCGCGCAGATGCGCCGGCAGAGCCCCCAGGGCGGGCGGATCGTCAACAACGGGTCGATCAGCGCCCATGCGCCGCGCGAGGGATCGGTCTGCTACACGACGACGAAACACGCGGTCACGGGCCTGACCAAGACGCTGTCACTCGACGGGCGGCCTTTCGGCATCGCCTGCGGGCAGATCGATATCGGCAACGCGCGGACACCGATGATCGAGGCCCTGGCGGAGCGTGCGAGAGCCGAGGGCAAGGTGCCGCCGGAGACGATGGATGTCGCCGACGCGGCGCGGTCCGTGCTGCACATGGCCTCGCTGCCGCTCGGGGCGAACGTGCAGTTCATGACCGTCATGGCGACGAAGATGCCCTACATCGGGCGCGGGTGACCCCGGGCGGGAGCGAGGGGCCGTCTGCCCCTCGCGCTCCCCGAGGATATTTGCGGCTCGATGGAGGCCGGGGTCAGCTCCGGAGATAGCGAAACGCCGCCGAGGCGCCCCAGCCGGCGGCGATCGCGATGACCAGAGCCAGGACGCCGTAGGCGAGCGGCCTCTCGTAGGCCAGGTTGAACAGGAACCGCTCGAGCCCGACCTTGCGGACGAAAATCGTCGTTTCCCGGCTGTCGATCACCTCGCGCCCTCGGGTCAGATAGAATCGGACGGTGTAGTTGCCCTCGGTGAGATTGGCGGGAAGCGCGACCTGCGTATTGAAGAGCGTCGCATCTCTGAGGGTGACGCTGTTCAGGCGCGTCTGGTAGAGCCCGTTCCGGAGCCGGATCCGGATCAGCGCCTCGGTGAAATTGCCGGTGTCGGTGACCTCGGCGCCGACCGACCGGATCGCCCGGCCGATCGAGATCTTGTGGCGCAGATCCTCGGTGTCCGAGATCACTTCCTCCCAGGGTCCCGAGGTCGCGACCGCATAGAACGATGGCGCGCGGTCCACCTCGACGGCATCGCTGTTCACCCAGATCCCGATCTCGCGGGACTTCCGGCGAACGACGACGGGTTCCGACGGTCCGGCGACCGTCACGATGACGTGCAGCTCGCCCTCCGGAACCGGACCCTCGCGCTTGATCGCGCCGAAGACGAGGATTTCGGAGCCGTCGAAGTTGGTGTTGATGGCGACACGGTTCTGGGACAGTCCCGCGATCACCTCCTCGGCCTGGACGGGCAGCGCGCAGAGGAGAAGAAGAAGGGCGAGGCGCAACAACTCAGGGCCTCATCGCTTCGGTGATGGTGTAGAGTTCGGCCGGTTCGAGGAGCAGATCGAGCGCGATCTTGCCCGACACGGCAAGGACGAGGATCGCGAGGAGGATCCGGAGCTGTTCGGCCTTGAGCCGTGCGCCGAGATTGGTTCCGAACTGCGCGCCCACCACGCCGCCCAGAAGCAGGACGACGGCGAGCACCATGTCGACGGTGTGGTTCAGCGTCGCGTGCATCAGGGTCGTGAAGGCGGTGACGAAGATGATCTGGAAGAGCGACGTGCCGATCACGACCTTCGTCGGCATCCCGAGGAGGTAGATCATCGCCGGTACCATGATGAACCCGCCGCCGACGCCCATGATCGCGGCGAGGAGCCCGACGAGGGCCCCGACGAGAAGCGGCGGCACGACCGAGATATAGAGGCCAGAGGTCCGGAACTTGACCTTGAGCGGCAGGGCGTGGATCCAGTGGTGCCGGCGTCGTGTCGGCGGCTTGCCCGCGCGGGATTTCAGGAGGGCGTTCAGCCCTTCGACGAACATCAGCGCGCCGATGATGCCGAGGAAGACCACGTAGGACAGCTGCACGACCAGATCGACCTGGCCCGCCTGCCGCAGGAGGTTGAAGATCTGGACACCCCCGGCGGAACCCGCGAGGCCGCCCGCGAGCAGGACCAGTCCCATGCGGAAATCGACTGTCCGGCGCTTGAGATGCGCCAGCACGCCGGAGACCGACGACGCGACGATCTGGTTCGCGGAGGTCGCGACGGCGACGGCGGGCGGGATCCCGGCGAAGAAGAGGAGCGGCGTGATGAGAAACCCGCCGCCCACGCCGAACATGCCGGACAGCACGCCCACGATGCCGCCGATCCCGAGAAGCAGGAACGCGTTGACCGAAACCTCGGCGATCGGCAGGTAGATCTGCATCGGGAACCGGAATCCTTGGGCTGTTGCCCGCTTACAGGTGACCCGCACGGAGTTCCACTGTCAAACCCCGCGACAGATCGGAGCGTCAGAGCGTGGCGAGGAAGCCGCGCAGCACCTTTTCCAGCTTTTCGGCACCCAGCGGCGCCATGGCCTTGGTGTGTTCGTGGGAGATGTTCTCGTCGCTCATGCCGGCGGCCATGTTCGTGATCGTGGAGATCGCCGCCACGCGCAGGCCGAGGAATCGGGCGAGGATCACCTCGGGCACTGTCGACATGCCGACGGCGTCGGCCCCGAGCGTGCGGATCGCGCGGATCTCGGCCGGGGTCTCGAACGAAGGGCCCGAATACCAGGCGTAGACGCCGTCCTTCAGCTTTACCTCCGCCGCCTCGGCGGCGGCATGCAGGCGCGCGCGCAGGTCGGGGTCGTAGGCTTGGGTCATCGGAACGAAGCGGGCGTCCGTCGCTTCGCCGATGAGCGGGTTGAGCCCGGAGAAATTGATGTGGTCGGAGAGACACATCAACTCTCCGGGCGGGATGTCCGGGCGCATGGAGCCCGCGGCGTTGGTGACAAGCAGAACATCCGCGCCGAGCGCCTTGAGTGTTTCGAGCGGCAGGCGCATGGCATCGCCGCGGCCGCTTTCATAGTAGTGCGCCCGCCCGCCGAAGACGGCGACCCGTTGCCCTTCGAGTTCGCCGACGACAAGGTCCGCGCGGTGCCCGGAGACCCCGGCCTGCGGGAATCCCGGGAGGTGGTCGTAGGGGATTGCATTGCCGTCGATCGCCTGCGCGAGGTGCCCCAGGCCGGAGCCGAGGATCAGGCCCACCCGGACCTGCGCCTCGCCCGCATGCGCGCGAACGATGGCGGCGAGATCCTCAGCGCTCCTTGACATAGGGCTCTCCGCCCGCGCGGGGCGGGATGGCGCGGCCGACGAAGCCCGCGAGGATCACGACTGTCAGGATGTAGGGCAGCGCCTGCATGAACTGGACCGGCAGGATGAATCCCGCGATGTCGATGTTCTGGTACCGATTGCCGACGGCTTCGAGGAAGCCGAACAGGAGGCAGGCCCCGAGCGCGGGCCAGGGTCGCCACTTGGAGAAGATGAGCGCGGCGAGCGCAATGAAGCCGCGTCCGGCGCTCATGTCCTTGACGAAGCCCGCCGCGAGGCCCGTGGCGAGGTAGGCTCCGGCGAGGCCGGTCAGCAAGCCGCAGATCGCGACGGCGGTATAGCGCATCCGCACGACCGAGATGCCCGCGGTATCGACCGCCGCGGGGTTCTCGCCGACCGCACGGAGGCGAAGGCCGAAGCGGGTGCGGAAGAGCACGTACCAACTCGCCACGACGGCGAGGAGCGCGACGTAGACGAGGATCGTATGGCCGGAGACGAGCTCGGAATAGATCGGGCCGATCACGGGGATCCCGTCGATCACGCCCGACAGCGGCCATTCGATGGGGGCGAAGCGGGCGTCGCCGGTGAGCGCAGGTGTGCGGCCGCCCTGGCGGAACCATGCCTCGGCCACGAGGACGGTGAGGCCCGCCGCGAGGAAATTGATGGCCACACCCGAGATGAGCTGGTTGCCGCGGAACGTGATGGAGGCGAGGCCATGGATGCCGGCGAGCACCATGGACGAGGCGATGCCGGCGAGAAGGCCGATCCAGACCGAGCCGGTGATCACCGCGAGCGCGGCCGAGAAGAAGGCCGAGATCAGGATCTTCCCTTCGAGCCCGATGTCGAAGATGCCCGAGCGTTCGGAGAAGAGCCCGGCGAGGCAGGCCAGAAGAAGCGGCGTGGCGAGGCGCACGGTCGAATCGAGGATCTGGAGGATCGTCGCGAAATCCATCGGCCTACTCCGCCGGCTTGCGTTGCGAGGCGGCGTCGGGCCCGCTCTTGCGGTTCATCGCGACGAACATCTTTTCCAGCGGCATCCGCACCATGTTGTCGAGCGCGC
>CAYTBD010000088.1:0-8341 GCA_964435755.1 uncultured Rhodobacterales bacterium | reverse complement strand
GCTGTCCGCAGGCCCGTCCCGCCTCGGGCCGGTGATCGAGCGCGCCCGCCACGAAGTCGAACGCCCCGTCGAGCCCGGCCCCAAGGCGGTGCGCCGGGCCGATCTGGCTGCCTTCTCCGCCCCCGATGAGACCCCAGTTCAGCTTCGCCATCGCCAGGTCCTCAGTTGAAACCGATGGAGTCGAGGTATGCGCGGTTCGCCCGCGCATCATCGATCGGACTCACGCCGAGCGTCGGGTCGCAGTCCTGCTCCACCGTGCACCAGCCCTCGAATCCCGCGTCGAGCAGGATGCGTCGTACCGCCGGGAAATCCACGTCGCCCTGCCCCAGATTGCAGAAGATGCCCTGACCGCAGGCGTCGTAGAACCCGGTTCCTTTCGTGATCGCATCCGCCTTCACGCCGGGATCTATGTCCTTGAAGTGCATGTAGGAAATGCGATCGATATGCCGGCCCATGAAGGCCACGGGATCGAAGCCCGCATAGGAGTGGTGCCCGGTGTCGAAACAGATGTTGAGAATATCCTCGTCCACTTCGTCGAGCAGACGCTCGAGCTCCGGCTCGAAGTCGATGAAGCCGGCGGCATGGGCGTGGATGCCGACCGTCAGGCCGTATTCCTCCGCCCCCATTCGCGCGACATGGGCGATGCGGTCGCGAAAGGCGGCCCACTCCTCGGCTCCCATCTGTTCGGCCGCGTCCGCGCGGCCCGCCGTCGGCGCGCGCCGGGGCGAGATCGAATCGATGAGAACCAGATGCCTTGCCCCGTGGGCGGTCAGCGCCTTGCAGGTGCGCACCGCGCCGTCGAGCACGTCCTCCCACTGGTCGGGATCGTGAAAGGCGCGGAACACGACGCCTCCGATGAGCTCGAGCCCGTGCTCGTCCAGCGCCTCGGCCAGGATGGCGGGATCCTCGGGCATGTAGCCGACGGGACCGAGTTCGATGCCGGTGTAGCCGGCCTCTGCGCAGTCCTTCAGCACCTGGCGCCACGGCGGGTTGCGGGGATCGTTCGGAAACTCGACACCCCAGGAACAGGGAGCGTTGCCGATGCGGATCGTCATGTTCAAAGACCCTCTCAGTCTTGCGGAACGGTGTGCCAGCGGCCGCTTTCGGCCGAGGCGAAGGCGGTGTCGATGACGCGCGCGACGGCGAGCCCATCGCGAAAGGTGGGCCACACCGGTACGCCTGTCGCGATCGCCCGGAGGAAGTCGCGCGCCTCGATGATGATCTGGTCCTGGTACCCTGTTCCGTGGCCCGGCCCCTGGCAGAACGGAAGGTAGTCCGGATGAGCGGGGCCGGTCAGGATCTTCGTGAAGCCCCGCGTGGCCTCCGCGCCCTCCGCCCGGTAGAGCCAGAGCGCGTTCTGGTCCTCCTGGTCGAAGCGGATCGCGCCCTTCGTACCGTGGATCTCGTAGGCGAAGCCCATCTTGCGGCCCGTGGCGGCACGGCTGAAGTAGAGATGCCCCATCGGCCCGGAGGAGAAGCGCACCATCATCTGCGCCTGATCGTCGTTGTCGACGGCGATGGACCCGTCCGGGCCGGGACGGGTCGCGTGAACGGTCTCGATCTGGGCCGAAAGCGACGCGACCGGCCCGATCAGCGCCAGCGCGCAATTGATCATGTGCGGCGCGAGATCGCCCATTGTGCCGTTGGCGCGGCCGCAGGTGCGCCAGTTGGCGGGGGTTTCGGGGTCCGCCAGAAAATCCTCGGTATGCTCGCCGCGAAACCATGTCACCGCACCGATGGCGCCCTCAGACAGGAGATTTCGTACGAACTGCGTGGCCGGCGTCCGGACGTAGTTGAACCCGATCATGTTCGCGAGACCGGAGGCCTCGGCCGCGGCGACGATCGCCTCGGCATCGGCAAGCGACGCCCCGAGCGGCTTTTCACAGAAGACGGGCTTGCCCGCCGCGAAGGCCACCTCCGCGATGGCGCGGTGAGTCGTCTGCGGGGAGGCGATGACGACGGCTTCGACCGCCGGATCCTTGACCAGATCGTGCCAGTCGGCTGCGGCGCGGGAGAACCCGAAGGCCGCCCTGTACCGCTCGGCCGACTCAGGGCTCGATGCCGCGATCATCTCGAGCCTCGGGCGCAGCGTCGTCTCGAAGACCGCGCCGACCGATGCCATCGCCACCGCATGGGCCTTGCCCATGTAGCCGCCACCGATCAGTCCGATCCCGATATCGGTCAAGACCCCTCCTCCCGCGCATCATCCGGTTGCAACCGGTTGCAAAAACCGTATCCTTGCAAAAAGCTCTTCGCAACCGCCAATCCACGGCGGCACGAAGCCAGCCGATGCGCAGGGAGGTGACATGACCGGAGCCGGGACGACGATCAGGCTGACGACAGCGCAGGCCATCGTGCGCTACCTGATGAACCAGTTCATCGAGATCGACGGCGTCGAAACACGCATCTGCGGTGGCGGCTTCGGGATCTTCGGCCACGGCAACGTCCCCTGCCTTGGGGAAGCGCTGTACCCCGTTCGCGACGCGCTGCCGCTCTACCGCGGCCAGAACGAACAGAGCATGGGCCACGCCGCCGCGGGTTATGCCAAGTATCATCTGCGCCGGCGCTTCATGTTCTGCACGGCGAGCGCGGGTCCGGGCACGGCGAACCTCCTGACGGCGGCGGGGCTCGCACATGCAAACCGGCTGCCGATGCTGCTCCTTTGCGGCGACACGTTCCTCACCCGCCTGCCCGACCCGGTGCTCCAGCAGCTCGAGCACTTCGGGAATCCGACGCTGGGCCTCAACGACGCGTTCAAGGCGGTGACCCGCTACTGGGACCGCATCACGCATCCCGCCCAGGTGATCCAGTCGCTGCCCGCCGCGCTCGCCACGATGCTCGATCCCGCCGACTGCGGGCCGGCCTTCCTCGGCCTGCCGCAGGACGTCCAGGGCTGGGCCTGGGACTACCCCGAGGAGTTCTTCGCGCGACGCGTCCACCGGATCCGCCGCCAGTCGCCCGACGCGGGGGAAATCGCCGAAGCGGCGGTGCTTCTGCGGTCCGCCGAACGGCCGATGATCGTCGCGGGCGGCGGTGTGCAATATTCCGGCGCCGTCGCCGAGCTGACCGCCTTCGCCGAGGCGCACGGCATCCCGGTGGTCGAAACCATCGCGGGGCGTGCGAACATGCTCGCCGCGCATCCGCTGAACATCGGCCCCATCGGGGTCACCGGGTCGGACAGCGCCAACGCGATCGGCGCGCGGGCCGACGTCGTGGTCGCCGTGGGCACCCGCCTTCAGGACTTCACCACCGGCTCCTGGACCGCCTTTGCGAAGGACGCCCGCTTCATCGGCGTGAACGCGGGCCGACATGACGCGATCAAGCACCTCTCGCTGCCGGTCGTCGGCGACGCGAAACTGGCGCTCGACGCGCTCAAGACGGCGATGTCCGGCTATCGCGCGCCCGGAGCGTGGACCACCGCCGCGCAGACCGAGCGCCGCAAGTGGGACGCCTATGTCTCCGGCAACATCGCGCATGGAAACCGCCCCAATTCCTACGCACAGGCGATCGGCGTGGTGAACGAGAACTGCGATCCGCGCGACCGCATCGTGACGGCCGCAGGCGGGCTGCCGGCGGAAGTCACCGCGAACTGGCGCACGCTCGACATCGGCACGGTCGACGTCGAGTTCGGCTTCTCCTGCATGGGCTACGAGATCGCCGGCGGCTGGGGCGCGCGGATCGCCCAGACCGAGGTGGAACCCGATCGTGACACCATCGTCTTCGTCGGCGACGGCAGCTACCTCATGATGAACTCCGATATCTATTCATCCGTGTTGACGAAGAAAAAGCTCATCATCCTCGTGCTCGACAACGGCGGCTTCGCCGTGATCAACAAGCTCCAGAACAACACCGGGAACGAGAGCTTCAACAACCTGATCAAGGACTGCCCGACCGTACCGGACCCCTTCGCCGTCAATTTCGAGGAGCACGCCCGGTCGATGGGCGCGGATGCCGTCACGGTCGCCAACCCGGCCGAACTGGGGGAGGCGTTCATCCGCGCCAAAGCGGCTGACAAGACCTCCGTCATCGTCATGCAGGTGGACCCCTACGACGGCTGGACAACCGAGGGCCACACCTGGTGGGAGGTCGGCACGCCACAGGTCTCCCGCAGCGAAAGCGTCCGGGACAGGCATGCGGAACTCGAGGCGGAACGCGCGAAGCAGAGGCAGGGCGTCTGATGGCGGACCTGTCCCGCCTTGCCGGTCGCAACTTCGTGATCGTCGGCCGGGCGGGGATGGATTTCTATCCCCACCCTCCCGGCACGAAGACCGAGCATGCGACGCAATTCTTCTCCTGCCTCGGCGGGTCGTCGGCGAACATCGGCGTGTCGATTGTCAAATTCGGAGGGCGCGCCGATCTCGTGACCTGCGTCTCGGACGACGCGATCGGGCGCTTCGCTCTGAACGAGTTGGACAGGTACGGGATCGGCCGTGCGCATGTCCGGTCCGTCGGCGGGGAGGCACGCAACTCGCTCGCGGTCGTGGAAACCACGATCGAGGATCACCAGTCGGTCATCTACCGCAATGGTGCCGCGGACTTCGAGATGTCGATGGAGGATGTCGAGGCTGTCGACTACGGCGCCTATTCGGCGCTGATCACCACCGGCACCGTCTTCGCCGCCGAGCCTTCGCGCAGCGCGGCCTTCCGCGCCTTCGATCTGGCGCGCGAGGCGGGCCTGCCCCTCATCTTCGACATCGACTACCGCCCCTACTCCTGGCCCTCGGAAGAGGTCGCCGCCGACGTCTATTCCCGGGCGGGTGCGATGTGCGACGTGATCGTGGGCAATGACGTGGAGTTCGGCTTCATGGCCGGCGACTACGACCGCGGGCTCGACACGGCACGCGACCTCGTCGCGAACGGCGCACAGATCGCCGTCTACAAGATGGGCGAGAAGGGCGCGGTCACGATCACGCCCCAGGCCGAGATCCGGACCGGGATCTACCGGACCGATGCGCTGAAACCCACCGGTGCAGGCGACAGCTTCATGGGCGGCTTCGTCACCGGGCTGTCAGACGGGCTCTCCGTTCGGGAGGCCGTGCTCAGGGGCTCCGCGGCCGCCGCGATGGTGGTCGCCCGCGTCGGCTGCGCCCCGGCGATGCCCACCTGCGCCGAACTCGAGGCGTTCCTCGCGGAACATTCCGCAACGAGCGCGGCCTGAAAGGACGACCAGATGCACATCCCCCCCTACGAGAACCGGAACCGGCCCATCGTCGACGTCGAGGACGCCCATGTGCCGCTCGTCTATTTCAACATTGTCCGGCTGAGCGCCGGCGAGACGTTCGACTACCGCCTGCCGGAATACGAGACCTGTGTCGTCCCGGCCACCGGCACCGTGACCGTCGAGACGGCCGGCGAGACCTTCCCGGACATCGGCACGCGCGGCACGGACGTCTGGGACGGGGATCCCGAAGGCGTCTACGTGCCGACGGACACTGGCGCCCGCATCACGGCGCTGACCGACACCGAGACGTTCATCGCCGGCGCGAAGTTCGGCGAGACACTGAAGCCCTTCGCCGTTCGCCAGGACGAGATCGACCTTGTCCAGTACGGCTCCGACGACACCAAGACCCACCGGAAGATCAAGCATATCCTGGGCGCGCACCATCACGACCGGGTCGGCCGCCTTCTCGTCAGCGAGCTCTTCACCGTGGGCGCGGGCGGGTGGTCCGGCTTTCCAAGCCACAAGCACGACACCGACCGGCTTCCCGACGAGACGCGCCACGACGAGTGCTACAACTTCCGCTTCCGCCCGAACTACGGCTCGGGCCTCCAGATGCTTCAGCGCGTCGACAACGAACCGGGCGACGCCTACCACATCGTCGACGGCTCCACCGTGCTGATCGACACCGGCTATCATCCCTGCTGCGTGCTGCCCGGCTACGAGATGTATTATTTCACGATCCTCGGAGGTCTCAGCCAGAGAAGCCTCAAGCAGTACTTCCAGCCGACGCACGCGGAGCAGCTGCACACGATCCCCGGCATCATGGACATGGTGGCGAAGTTCAAATGACGCTCGCCACGCTTGCGGAGGTCCTCGAACCGGCACTCGCCGGCGGCTACGCAGTGCCGGGTCTTGTCTGCCTCGGTTGGGAGGATATGCGCGCCTACGTGACGGCGGCGCAGGCCGAGCGCGCGCCGGTGATCCTTCAGGCTGGCCCGTCCTGCCGCGCGCACACCCCCCTGCCCGTCCTTGGCGCCATGTTCCGCAACCTCGCCCAAAGCGTCGATGTGCCGGTCGTGGCCCATCTCGACCACGGCTACACGATGGAGGAATGCCGGGAGGCGCTCGACGCCGGCTTCACGTCGCTGATGTACGACGGGTCGCGCAAGCCTCTGGCGCAGAACATCGCCGAGACGGCCGCGATCGCTGAACTGGCACACGGAGCGGGCATCTCCTGCGAAGGCGAGATCGGATTCGTTGGCTACGCCGGCGGCGAGGGGTCGGCCGGGACGGACCCCGCAGAGGCCGCGATCTTCGCGCGCGAGACCGGAGTGGACGCCATGGCCATTTCCGTCGGCAACGTGCATCTCCAGCAGGACCACGAGGGCGGGCTCGACACGGCGCGGATTCGCGCCATCGAAAGCGCCGTCGAGGTGCCCCTCGTCATCCATGGCGGCTCCGGCGTGCCGCCCGGCCAGCGGGCGGGGCTGGCCGCGACGTCGCATATCTGCAAGTTCAACATCGGCACCGAACTGCGGATGGCGTTCGGCGCCGCGCTCCGGGCGGCGGTTCTGGCGGATGCTGACCGTTTCGACCGGGTGGCGATCCTGAAAGACACACACGATCCCGTCATGGCGGCCGCGCGGGCGGTCATCCGCGGGCTCGGCGCCTCGGGGAGGGCCTGACACATGCTCAAGATCGGACTGCTCGGCTGCGGGAGGATCGGACAGGTCCACGCGCGCAGCATCAAGGCGCTCGACGCGGCCGCCGTCACAGCAGTGGCCGACGCGCTGCCGGAGGCGGCGGAGGCGCTCGCGTCGGCAAGCGGCGCCGAGGTGCGGACAGCGGAGGCGATCCTCGGCTCGGACGACGTGGACGCCGTCGTCATCGGCACGCCCACCGACACGCATTCCGATCTCATCCAAGGCGCGGCGCGGTCCGGCAAGGCGATCTTCTGCGAAAAGCCCATCGACATGTCGGTGGACAACATCCGCGCCTGCATCGACGTCGTGGAGGCGGCGGGCGTCCCCTTCATGACGGGCTTCAACCGGCGCTTCGACCCGAACTTCGCATATCTGCGCGACCGGATCGCCGCGGGCGACGTCGGCGGGCTCGAACTCGTCACCATCACGTCGCGGGATCCCGCTCCGCCGCCAATCTCCTACATCGAAAGGTCGGGCGGCCTCTTCCGGGACATGATGATCCATGATTTCGACATGGCACGGTTCCTCATGGGCGCGGAGTTCGTGCGACTGCACGCCGTGGGCTCCTCCCTCGTCGATCCCGCCATCGGGGCTGCCGGAGATGTGGACACGGCCGCGGTGATCCTCACCACCGCCGGCGGACGGATCTGCCAGATTTCGAACTCGCGCCGCGCCGCATACGGATACGACCAGCGCATCGAGGTGCATGGAGAGGGTGGCATGCTGCGCGCCGAGAACCAGCTCGAGACGACGGTGGAACTCGCCACCGGCTCCGGCTTCCGCCGCTCGCCCGCGCAACACTTCTTCCTGGAACGCTACGAAGCCGCCTATCTCTCCGAGATGCGCGCCTTCGTCGAGGCGGTCGCGGGCGGAACCGCACCCGATCCCGGGATCAGGGACGGGCTGCAGGCGCAGATCCTCGCCGACGCCGCCACGCTCTCGCGCGAGACCGGCCAGCCCGTGGACATTCCGCCGACCTAGCCGCCGTCGCTCCCGCGCCACCTGAGGATGAGGTGCCAGGCGAGATATCCGCCAATGGCGGCAAAGAGATAGGCCCAGAGCGCGTTGTTCTGGCTGTACTCGACGAAGGCCCACGCGAAGCAGACGCCCACCAACGCGTAGCGGCGCCATGCAGGGCGGAAGAAAGGGTGCGATGGGTCGAAGAGGAGCATGAAGAACCGGTTTTCGGCGGGTCCCTCGTTGTGCCCGAGCGGATCTCGAAGAGCAAGCCGCGGCAGACCAGGTCGATCGGCCGACAGCGGTCGTCCCGAACGTCGCGAGGTCCGGCGCCCGTGCGCTTGCGTCCGCGTTCGGACCCGTATTTCAGAAAAGCGGCGCGCGAGGCGCGATTTCGACCCACCAACGCCAAGAAGAAAGGGCGCCCGAAGGCGCCCTTTCCGGATCTCCTGACGGGCAGGATTACATCATGCCGCCCATGCCCCCCATGTCGGGCATGCCACCGCCAGCGCCGGCGCCG